>NZ_JBJZOG010000169.1:0-8545 GCF_047200535.1 Micromonospora mangrovicola
AGAAGCTCTACACCGTAGAACCACCGTCTGGGGCAACCTCTCTAACTTACCCGGCCCGACTTTCGTTGTCAACCTCGTGTTTGAGGTGATCAACTTGGTCAGTCCGAACCACGCTGACGCTCACCGTGACCGGTGATCGTTGCTGTCGTGGGTTCCGGCGGACCGGCCGGCGCCGCTTTCGCGGCCACCCGCCCGGCTCCCTGCCGGCCTTCGAACTCTACCCGGTCGGCTTCGCGATCGCAACTCCGTGTTTCTCGGAGTGTCTCGCACCGCCCGGATCCTCAGTCTGGCTCGGCGTCTCCGCCACCAGCCTGGCGCCCGTTCTCGGCCGGTTTGTCCGGCCTCCCGCGTGCAGAGAGAAAGTTACGCGGACGGCCCCGAGAAGGCAAATCAATGATCGTCATTGGGTCTACGGCGGTGTCCGGTGGCATCCGGACGGCGGAAAGCACCGATCGAAGGGGACCACCGCGGGCCACCGCGTGCCAGAGTGGTCGGCATGGATGACGTGTCCCGGCTTCCGGCGACGACGCTCGCCGAGGAGACCCTGCTCGGCCTCCTGCTGCCGTTCTGGCAGTTGGTCATCGGCGCCTTCGTGGTCTTCGTCGTCCTGGTGTCGCTCAGACGCCTGGCCCAGCGCGGCCCGTCGCGGATGACCACGGCCCTGGTGGTCACCGCCGTCGCGATCGCCGGCTTCACCGTGTTGGGCGTACTGCTGGAGAGCTGACCGCCTCAGAGCCGACGGTTGGCCAGGCTGGGCAGCTCAGCGCGGATCGTCCGGAGCCGGTCCAGATCCAGCTCGGTGACCGCGAGGCCCGGGCCGTCCGGGACCTGGCTGAGCACCGTCCCCCACGGGTCGACCACCATGCTGCGCCCGAAACAGGTCCGCGCCGGCTCGTGGTCGCCGGTCTGACCGGCGGCCGCGACGTAGCACTGGTTCTCGATCGCGCGGGCCCGGAGCAGGACCTCCCAGTGGTCCCGGCCGGTGTGCATCATGAACGCTGCCGGCACCACCAGCAGCTCGGCGCCACCGTGCGTGGCCAGCTGCTGATAGAGCTCCGGGAAGCGCAGGTCGTAGCAGATCGAGAGGCCCACCCGCAGCCCCTCGACGTCGACCACCACCGGCTGGTCGCCCGGCGCGACCGTCGCCGACTCCCGGTACGACACCCGACCGGGAATCTCCACGTCGTACAGATGGATCTTGCGATAACTGGCGGCGAGCGCGCCGTCGCGGTCGAAGACCAGCGAGGTGTTCCAGGTGCGCTCGGGGTCCGGGCCGGCCTCGTGGAACGAGCCGGCGATCACCCAGATGCCGAGCCGGCGGGCCGCCTCGGCGAAGAACGTGCCGACCACGCCGTCCACGAACTCGGCCGGCGGCATCCGCTCACCGAGGCCGAGGTAGTCGACGTACTCCGGGAGGACGGCGAGATCGGCGCCGGCCGCCGCCGCCCTGGCCAGCAGGGCCTCGGCGGCGGCGAGGTTCGCCTCCCGGTCGTCGCGGGCGTTGAGCTGGCAGACGGCGACGCGCATGGGACTCAGCGTACGGGTGGGGGCGCACCGGCGACAGGGCTCAGACGCTCGCCAGCACCAGCGCGCCGACGGCGAAGCCGAGACCGGCCAGCTGCACTGGACGGAGCCGTTCCCGATCGACCCCGAGCGCGAGCAGCACGGTGCTCGCGGGGTAGAGCGAGGCGATGGCGGCGACGATGCTCAGGTGGCCCCGGGCGGCGGCGGCCAGGTAAAGCGCGTTCGCGGCGGAGTCCAGCAGGCCGGCCGCCGCGGCCCAGCCGATCGCTCGCCGCCCGAGCCGCAGGCCCACCCCGGTACGCGCGGCGAGCCCGAGCCCGAAGGCGATCGAGCTGATCCGCACGGCGAGCACGGGCCACATGCCGGCGTCCTCGTCGGCCTGGCCGAGCAGCGCGAAGAAGATGCCGAAGAGCAGGCCCGCCCCGAGCGCCGTGCCGAGCACCCGACTCGACACCCGGCCGGAGACGCCGCCCTCACCGAGGCTGACCAGGGCGATGGCGACCACGGCCAGGCCCGCACCGGAGAGCGCCACGGTGCCCGGCGAGTGGGCGGTGAGCAGTCCGGCGGCGATCGGCACCACCGCCGCGGTGATCGCGGTGACCGGCGCGACGACGGCCATCATGCCGGTGGCCAGGGCGCGGTAGAGCAGCATCACACCGCCGGCGCCGGCCACCCCGGCGAGCAGTCCCCAGCCCAGGTCGAGTGGATGGGGCGTGCCGGGCACCAGGAGCACCAGCGCGACCAGCAGCGGGACGCTGAGGATCTGCGAGACCACGGTGACGGCGACCGGGTCGGCCCGGCGGGATGCCTTGCCGCCGGAGAAGTCCGCCGTGCCGAACGCGACCGCGGACACTGCCGCGAGCACAATGGGGAACATCAGGCAGTCGTACCACAATATTAACCGTGAGGGATAGTGTGATGACCGACGCCGGAGGGCGGGTGAGCGCGGTGACCTCCGCCGTGGCCCGGCAGGTGCACGAGCTACGGGCCGCCCGCGGCTGGTCCTTCGAGGAGCTGGCCGGCCGGTCCGGGGTCAGCAAGGGCATGCTCGTACAGATCGAGGGGGCGCGGACCAACCCGAGCATCGGCACGCTCTGCCGGGTCGCCGACGCCTTCGGGGTGAGCATCGCCCGCCTGCTGGAGCCGGCCGAGGGGCGGACCGTACGTATCTCCGCGAGCGATGAGGCGCCGGTCCTCTGGCGGGGCACCGAGGGCGGCACCGCCCGCCTGCTCAACGGCCTCGGCGAGCCCGACCTGGTCGAGCTCTGGGAGTGGCGGCTGGAACCGGGCGAGGCGCACAGCTCCCCCGACCATCCCCGGGGCACCCGGGAGATCCTGCACGTGCTGGCCGGCACGGCCACCGTGACCGTCGACGGGGTCGAGCACGAGGTACGCGCCGGCGAGACCATCGAGTTCCATGCCGACCGGGAGCACGGCTACCGCACGGCGGGCAGCGGGCCGGTGCGACTGATGATGGTGGTGGTCACCCCGTCGGGCGAGTGGGATCGGCGGACCCGCTCACGCGGACCGCGCCCGAGCTGACCCCGGGCGCGGTCGGAGCGGGAATCAGGCCGACTTCTCCTCGCGTTCCCGGCGGGCCCGGCGGCCGGTGAACTCGCGGGGCACGATCGTCGGATTGACGTTCTCCAGGACGACCTCGCGGGTGATCAGCACCCGGGCGGCGTCGGGGTTGCTGGGCACCTCGTACATCACGGAGAGCAGGACCTCTTCCATGATCGCCCGCAGGCCGCGAGCGCCGGTGCCGCGCAGCATCGCCTGGTCGGCGATGGCCTCCAGCGCGGACTGCTCGAACTCCAGCTCGACGCCGTCCAACTCGAAGAGGCGCTGGTACTGCCGGACCAGGGCATTGCGCGGCTCGGTGAGGATCCGCACCAGCGCGGTGCGGTCCAGACTGCGCACGTTGGTGATCACGGGAAGCCGGCCGATGAACTCGGGGATCAGGCCGAACTTGAGCATGTCCTCCGGCATGACCTGGCTGAAGATGTCGTCCGTCGACCGCTCGGAGACCGACCGGAGCCGGGCGCCGAACCCGGTGCCGCCGGAGCCGGTGCGGGCCTCGATGATCTGGTCGAGCCCGGCGAAGGCACCACCGCAGATGAACAGCACGTTGGTGGTGTCGATCTGGATGAACTCCTGGTGCGGGTGCTTGCGCCCGCCCTGCGGCGGCACGTTGGCCACCGTGCCCTCGAGCATCTTCAGCAGCGCCTGCTGCACACCCTCACCGGAGACGTCCCGGGTGATCGACGGGTTCTCCGACTTACGGGCGATCTTGTCGACCTCATCGATGTAGATGATGCCGGTCTCGGCGCGCTTGATGTCGTAGTCGGCCGCCTGGATCAGCTTGAGGAGGATGTTCTCCACGTCCTCGCCGACGTACCCCGCCTCGGTGAGAGCGGTGGCGTCCGCGATCGCGAAGGGAACGTTGAGCATCCGGGCCAGGGTCTGCGCCAGGTGGGTCTTGCCGCAGCCGGTGGGGCCGAGCAGCAGGATGTTGGACTTGGCCAGCTCGACGCCGTCACTGCCGGAGCCCGGGGCGCCGGCCGCCTCGGCCTGGATCCGCTTGTAGTGGTTGTAGACCGCGACGGCGAGCGCCTTCTTGGCCTGCTCCTGGCCGACGACGTAGTTGTCGAGGAACTGGCAGATCTCCATCGGCTTGGGAAGCTCTTCCCACTTCACCTCGCCGGACTCGGCCAGCTCCTCCTCGATGATCTCGTTGCAGAGATCGATGCACTCGTCGCAGATGTAGACACCGGGACCTGCGATGAGCTTCTTGACCTGCTTCTGCGACTTTCCGCAGAAGGAGCATTTGAGTAGGTCGCCGCCGTCACCGATCCGTGCCACCTACGTTCTCCCTGCACTCGTCGGCCGGAGCGCCGGCCCTGACCTGCTCGGGCGCCGGGCGCCCGTCCTGTCGTCTGACCCTGCCGGTCCGACCCGGCTAGCGGTACAGACCCGACGTTACCCGCTGGCGGGAGTTTCTCCGACCCCCAAAGCGGGTGTGTCAGAGGTCGGCCGGGAACGACGCCCCGGCCGACCTCCGACCTGACCCTGCTCAGCTCGCGGCGTGCGCCGCCAGCAGACCCTTCTTGCGGCTGGTCAGAATGGTGTCGACCAGCCCGTACTCCTTGGCCTCCTCGGCCGTCATGATCTTGTCGCGGTCGATGTCCTTGCGGACCTGCTCGACCGGGCGGTTGCAGTGCTGGGAGAGCATCGTCTCCAGCTGGGTCCGCATCCGCAGGATCTCCCGGGCCTGGATCTCGATGTCCGAACCCTGACCGTACCCACCCTCGGTGGCGGGCTGGTGGATGATGATCCGGGAGTTGGGCAGCGCCATCCGCTTGCCCGGGGTGCCCGCGGAGAGCAGCACTGCCGCCGCACTGGCCGCCTGGCCGAGGCAGACGGTCTGAATGTCCGGGCGGACGTACTGCATGGTGTCGTAGATCGCCGTCATGGCGGTGAAAGAGCCACCGGGCGAGTTGATGTACATGATGATGTCGCGGTCCGGGTCGGTGCCCTCCAGCGTCAGCAGCTGGGCCATCACGTCGTTGGCCGAGGCGTCGTCCACCTGGACACCGAGGAAGATGATCCGGTCCTCGAAGAGCTTGTTGTACGGGTTGGACTCCTTCATCCCGTACGACGTGCGCTCGACGAACGACGGCAGGACATAGCGGTTGTGCACGGCCGCGAACTGGGGCGGCAGGCTCAGGTCGGTCATCGTCAGCTCCTCGATCAGCTCAGGGTCCCGGCGCCTTCCGGAACCTGAGCGGCTCCGGTGATCACCTTGTCGATGAAGCCGTAGTCCATGGCCTCCTGGGCGGTGAACCAGCGGTCGCGATCAGAGTCCGACTCGATCTCCGCGGCGCTCCGGCCGGTGTGGAAGGCGACCCGCTCCTGGAACATCCGCTTGGTGTAGAGCATCTGCTCGGCCTGGATCGCGATGTCGGCGGCCGTGCCGCCCATGCCGCCGGAGGGCTGGTGCATCATGATCCGCGCGTGCGGCAGGGCGTAACGCTTGCCCTTGGTGCCCGCGCAGAGCAGCAGCTGGCCCATCGAGGCCGCCATGCCCATCGCCACGGTCGACACGTCGTTGTCGATGAACTGCATCGTGTCGTAGATCGCCATGCCGGAGTAGACCGAGCCACCCGGTGAGTTGATCCAGAGGTTGATGTCGCGGTCCGGGTCTTCCGCCGCGAGCAGCAGCAGCTGCGCGCAGATGCGGTTGGCGACCTGGTCGGTCACCTCGCTGCCCAGGAAGATGATCCGCTCCTTGAGCAACCGGTTGTAGACCGAGTCGTCGAGGTTGCCAATGGTGTCGCCACCTCGGGCGTCGATCGCCCGGAGCGGCTTCGCTGGGATGTGCATGTCGGTCATGGCAGCCCTTCGCTCTCCGTACCGTCCTACCCGACACTAACCGCTGCACCGGGGGGCGTACTCCCGGTCGGGGCACTGTTCGCTCTCAGCGCAGTCACGCTCGCGGCGTACCCCGAAAAGGGTTTCGGCCGCCGCCCGGCGCGCAGCGCGGGACGGCGGCCGACACCGGACGATCAGTGCTCGTGGTCGTGCTCGGCCTCGTTCTGGGCCCGCAGCGCGTCGAGGGTGACCTCGTTGCCCGCCGAGTCCTTGATCTTGATCTTCTCCATCACCGAGGCGAGCGCCTTGCCTCGGCGGACATCACCGAAGACGGCCGCGGCGGCACCCGAACGGACCAGCTCGTCGTAGTACTGCTGCGGGGCCATGCCGGCGCGCTGGGCGCGGTGCACGATCTCGTGGCCGAACTCGTCGTCCGAAACCTGGACGTCCTCGGCGTCGGCCAGGGTGTCCAGCAGGAGCTGGATCTTGACGCCGTCGGTCGCCGCCTCGGTCAGCTCCGCGTCGATCTGCTCCTCGGTCTTCTCCTCGGCGGCGAGGTACTCCTCCAGGGAGGCGCCGATCCGCTCGAGCTGGTCGACCATGGCCGCCTTGCGGCTCTCGACCTCCTCCTTGACGACACCCTCCGGCGCCGGAACCTCGGCGGCGGCGACGAGCTGCTCGAGGGCCTTGTCCCGGGCGGCGTAGATCTGCTCGACCTGCTTGCCCCGGGTGACCCGCTCGCGCAGGTCGTCGCGGAGCTCCTCGATGGTGTCGAACTCGCTTGCCATCTGGGCGAAGTCGTCGTCGAGCTCCGGCAGCTCCTTCTCCTTGACCGTGCGGACGGTCACCGCCACCTCGGCGTCGCGGCCGGCGTACTCGCCGCCCACCAGCTGGGTGGAGAAGGTGGTGCTGTCACCGGCGGCCAGGCCGACCACGGCCTCGTCCAGGCCCGGCAGGAGCTGCTTGCTGCCGACCTCGTGCGAGATGTTGCTCGCCGAACCGCCCGGCACGTCCTCGCCGTCGACGGTGGCGTTCAGGTCGATCTGGACGTAGTCGCCCTCCTGGGCGGCCCGCTCGACGGTCTTCAGCGTGGCGAACCGCTCCCGCAGGCTGCCGACCTGCTCGTCGATCTCGCTGTCGGCGACCTGGATCTCGTCGACGGTCACCTCGACGGTGGCCGGGTCCGGGAGGGTGATCTCCGGCCGGACGTCGACCTCGGCGGTGAAGTTGAGCGAGTCACCGTCGTTGAACTCGGTGATCTCGACCTCCGGACGACCCAGGGTCTTCAGGTCGTGCTCGCGGACCGCGGCGAGGATGTTCTGCGGAATCGCCTCCTGCACCGCCTCGTTGAGGACGGTGCCCCGGCCGACCCGCTGGTCGATGACGGCGGCGGGAATCTTGCCCCGGCGGAAGCCGGGAACCTGGACCTGCTGGCCGATTTCCCGGTACGCCTTCCTGAGGCTCGGCTCGAGCTCGACGAACGGCACCTCGATGGCGAGCCGCACGCGCGTCGGGCTCAGAGTCTCGACGGTGCTCTTCACAGGCGTACTCCTTGACGGATCTCAGTTGAGTCTGGGCGTGATTACGCGCATCGAGTGTAGGCGAGCCGGCGCGCTGCATCGGCAGCGCCCGGGTACCGCGCGGAAAAATCGGCGGTCCCGGGACGAGCCGGTCGCGTACGACAGTCGGGGTGGCGGGATTTGAACCCACGGCCCCTCGCTCCCAAAGCGAGTGCGCTACCAAGCTGCGCCACACCCCGTGGCGACGAGAAGTGTATGCCGTCCGCGCCCACCCGGCGGTCACCGGGCCGCCCGCGTCCGCCTCCGGGCGCTGGCCGGAGGCTGCCGCGGCAGCGCCCGGAGGCGACAGATTCAGGGGAAGCGTGGCCTCCCGGCGTCGGGAGGGGCCTCTTTCCGGGAAGTTGTGCGGATCAGGGAGAGCCCAGGGCCGGCGCGGCGCGCGGTACGGGGCTGCGCGTCCGGTTCCGGGATTCGGTAGGCTGTCGGCGCGTCCTGCGAAAGCGGGGCGCCTGCGGGCGTAGCTCAATGGCAGAGCTTCAGTCTTCCAAACTGACGGTGCGGGTTCGATTCCCGTCGCCCGCTCCACCAACCTCCGGCCCAGGTCAGAGGCTGTATCCCCCGGTCCTGGGCCGGTCGGCCACTCCCCTGCTTCGATCTTGCGGGCCATCCGTGGGCCACTAGCTGCTCTGGCCGCCCTTGCGCCGGGCCTGCCGGGCGATCCGCCGATCCATGGCCGAGGCGATCTCGCGGTCCCGCTCGGTTCGAGTTCCTACTCGCCGAGCCCGTGCTGCGGTGGCTGATCACCTCGCCCGAGGTCATGCGCGGCCAGCTCGCCCGGCTGCAAACCGTCGTCGGCGTTCCGAACATCCGGTTCGGCATCCTGCCGCTCGGCGTCCCGCTCGCCACCACCCCGCAGAACTCCTTCCAGATGTACGACGATGTCGCCATCGTGGAGACCTTCGTCGGCGAGACCACCTACCGCGACGACGAGGCAGCCACCTACACCAGAGCTATCGAACGACTCTGGCAGGAAGCCGTCACCGGAGAAGACGCCCGGCGAATCATCGTCCGCGCGGCTCAGGACCTCCAGAACTAACGGGGCCCTCGTAACCGATTACCGCCCGATGCTC
>NZ_JBJZOG010000170.1:0-8189 GCF_047200535.1 Micromonospora mangrovicola
GACGCACCCGGGGGGGGGGGGGGGTGGGGGGGGGAGTGGGGGGGGGGGGGGGGGGGGGGGGGGGGGGGAGCCCCCCTCCCCCCCCCCCCTTGCGGCCGCCTACTGGGCGGAACTGCCCGCGGGCTGGCCCGACGTGCCGTTGCTGCCCGCCACGCTGGGCGCCGACGCCGTCGTGGTCGGCGCCGCCCGGCTGGCCATGCAGACAACCGAGATCGACGGAGGGACCAGCGGGTGAGTGTCCTCGACGACCTGGCCGGCGGGCTGGTGGTGTCCTGCCAGCCGTTGCCCGACGAGCCGGAGGACCCGATGCGGGACCCGTACGTCCAGGCCCGGGTGGCGGCCGCGGTGGTCCGCGGCGGCGCGGTGGCGGTCCGGGTCAACGGACCCGACGACGTCCGGGCGGTCCGCGCCGCAGTCGACGTGCCGGTGATCGGGCTGTACAAGCACGGCACGGCGGACGTGTTCATCACCCCGACCGCGGCCCACGCGCTGGAGGTGGCGCGGGCCGGGTCGCACCTCGTCGCGGTCGACGCCACCCACCGTCCCCGGCCGGACCGGCGCACCTTCGCCGACACGGTCCGGGCGCTCCGCGAAAAGACCGACGCGCTGGTCCTGGCCGACGTCGCCACCACGGCCGAAGGCGTCGCCGCCGTCGAAGCCGGCGCGGACGCGGTCGCCACCACGCTGTCCGGCTACACCCCGGCCAGCCCACCGACCGACGGGCCCGACCTCGGGCTCGTGGCGCGACTCGCCGCACTGCTGCCCGTGCCGGTGCTCGCCGAAGGGCGGTACCGCACCACGGAGCAGATCGACCGAGCCTTCGAGGCCGGCGCGCACGCGGTGGTAATGGGCAACGCCGTCACCTCACCACTGTGGATCACCCGCCGGCTCGTGCCGGCTACACCCCGCGCGGCGAGCGCGCCGAACAAAAGGGAGTGCAGATGAAGAGACGCGCCGGTCGGTCTGGCCCGGGCGGAGCGGGTGGAGCTGGAGGCGCTGGTGGCCCGGCTCGGCATCCGTGGATCGCCTCTGCCGAACCGAGATAGCTGAGCATCCAGTCCAAGCGTCCGCCCTGTTTCAGGGCACCGGCGCGGCTCAGCAGCTTGTGGTCGGCGCGATCAACGGGACGTGCCCTCGGTCCGTCGGTCGAGCTCAGTGGTGGCGGGTCGGCGCCGGGTTTCCTCGCGGAGGGTGCCCGGAGCAGCGTCTGGCGCGAGGTGTCATGCCACGACGGCGACCCGCTGGCGGACCATCGGGTCCGGGTCGTCCGCCAGCTCGGTCAGGAACTGCTCGCAGTGGGCCGGCCTGGCGCTGGTGCTGGCGAGTCCACTGATCCCGCCCTAAAGGGCGCGCAGCACTGGCCCGCATCTTGGTAGCCCAGGTGGACCTGACATACCAGCGCCTCGGTCTCGGGCCGCTCCGAGCGGGTCGCTCCCGTGCAACGCGGGACGGATGTCCCCATCGGCGAACGTCAGCAGAGCTGTCTTCGCGCCCACGTCGTCCCTCCAGGTCTCAGGCTGCTGGCCGGCTTCCGCCCATTACCCGTGCATCGGCCCCGGGTATCCCCCGGCTGAGGCATTCCGTGGTGCTCCCACGGTATGGCGCTACGCTGAGCCGCCCCACACCCACGCAGGAGGATCCGTTGGTGCGCCAGAGGATTCGGCACGCGCTCGTCATCGCCGCCTCAGTGACCCTTGGCGCGTTCGCTGTCGCGGGGTGTACCACCGACGGCGGAGCTGCCCAGGCCGGCAGTACAGGTGCCTCCGGGCCGACAGCGAGCCCAACGCCGGACGGCCCGTATCAGGCCCCTTCGAACCTCTGTGACGTCATCGATCCTTCGCCGTTGAAGGCCACCAACGGGCCGCTGGCGGCCACCGGCACGCACCAGGAATCCACCGGCACGCTCCAGGCCAGCCGCAGTTGCACCATCAAACTCGCCGGCGGGCGACTCGACATCGTCGCGATCATCCACAATCGCACCGCCGACGCCACCACCGCGTTCACCTCTGCGGCCAGCAGCACGATGTGGAAATACCGGCTCACCCGATCCGGGCCGGTCTCCGGGGTCGGGCAGGAAGCCTTTGCGCGCTTCGGTAAGTACGACACCACGACTGTCGTCACCGAGCTCACCACCCGAGACGACAACCTCGTGTTGACGGTCAACGCGCTTGTGAGGCTGCCCAGCGCCGACGCCGCGGTCAAGCTCGACGCAGCCGTGCAAGAGGTCTGCCGTACAACCCTGGCCGCGCTCGCAAACTGAGCCTGCTTCCACGCTGCGCAGCTCTTGACCGCTTGTCACGGGCGTCGTGAGCGCGGCCTGAGATTCGCGTTCTGAGCCGGTTCTCCTCGTCGGTGCAGTCCCGCTGGGCGAGGTGGACCCCCAGCGACCGGTGGCGTACACGCCGAGGTAGGGGCGGGGCCGTCCGGGTAGACGTGGGTGAAGCAGCAGGTGACCACGCCGGTCGCGGCGACGGCGCGGTACGGGATGCCCGCCTACGCGAACGTGGCCGGCAAGATCGTCGTCTGCTTCCAGGACTCGGGCAAGTTCAACTACCGGTACTCGACCCTGGGCTTCCAGGACTCGGCCAACCTCGACGACGGGGACCTGTGGCCGGTGTCGTACGCGTTGCGGAAGTGGAGCCCCGCAGTGGAGAAGAAGGTCGTCGAGCTGGTGCGGGCCGCGGTCTCCTGACCGTCACCGTGGCTGCCGTGTGGCCCGCGCCGTAGCCAGTATCAGGCGCGACGCCTGATACTTCGACGGACGTGGGCCACACGGCGGCGGAGCACGGATGGCGGCGATCTATTCGCCGGTGAGGCGCTGTTCGTGCATGCGCAGGGCCACCGTCGTGGCGTCCAGCAGAGGTGTGGGTACGCCGAGCGCGCGGGCCCGGGCCGTGAGGTCGCCGAAGATCTGCTCGGCCTCGCTCGGCTGTCCGGCGATCAGATCCCGGTAGAGGGAGGCGGTGTCGGTCGAGCCGGGTCGGGTCACGAAGGCCCGGACGTTGTCGAGGGCGGGCTCCGGCATCGGATATCCCGCCGCTGCGGCGACGGCCGCGCCCTCGGCGGCGATCTGCGGGCCGAGGCGGTCGCCACCGGGGACTGCCACGGCGTCGCCCACCGAACCGCGTACCAGGGTGTTGAGGGCGCCGAGGGTGCTGATGAAGACCCACTTGTGCCACATGGCCCGGCGGATGTCCGGCGAGACGGCGAAGTCGAAGCCCGCGCCGGAGAACCTCTCGGCGATCTGCTCGACGCGCGGCGACGTGCCGCCCTGCTGTTCGCCGATGACGATCTCGGCCAGGGTGCCCAGCCGCACGATGTCACCCTCGGCGTCGAGCGTGGTGAGCACGCGGGCCACGCCGCCGAGCACGGCGTCCACGCCGAATCGCGCGTTCAGCGCGTCCATGTGCGCCATACCGTTCAGGAACGGGATCACTCTCGTACGCGGGCCCACCGCGGCGGCGAGGTCGTCGATCGCCGCCGGCAGCGCGGTGGCCTTCACCGAGACGAGAACGACGTCGTAGTGCCCGTCGATCTCGGCCGCGGTGAGCAGCCGGGGCGTGAGCAGGGTCTCGGCCCCCAGGCCGGTGATGCGCAGCCCGCGTTCCCGGAGCACGTCGGCGCGCTTGGGCCGGACGAGGAAGGTGACGTCCCGGCCGGCCTGTTGGAGTTGGGCGCCGAAGTAGCCTCCGGTCGCGCCCGCCCCGACGACAAGAATCCTCATACGCCGAGACGTTACTGGTCGGGCCGGTAACGAGGCAGCCCCTTCCGAGTGATCTCGGTTACCAGCTGGACCGGTATCATCGAGTGGTGTTTCAGGGTGAGGAGGCGTTCCGGTTCGTCGGCGGGCGGGTGTCGGTCGACTTCACGGCGACCCGCGGCCTGCGGTGGCGGGACCCCAGCGTCGAACGCCTCGCCGCCCCGGCCGATCTCACGCGCTGGTTCGTCGAGGTGGGGCTGACCGGCGTCACCGTGCCGGCCCCCGCCTCGACCCTCCGCGGCGCCCGTGAGCTGCGCGAAGCCCTCTACCGGCTGATGCATGGCCGGGCCTGCCAGGAGCCGCCGGACCTGCGGGCCATCGACGTGGTGAACCGCTGGGCGGCCAAGGCGCCACCGGCGGTCCGACTGACGGCGGACGGTACGTCGAAGCACTTCGTGAACCCCGTCGCCGGCGGGCTGCTGGCGTTCGTGGCGCGCGACGGCATCGACCTGCTCGGCGGGCCCGACGCCGGCCGCCTGCGCGAGTGCTCCAGCGACACGTGCACACTGCTCTACCTGGACACCTCTCGGGCGGGCAACCGCCGCTGGTGCTCCATGGACGTGTGCGGCAGCCGCGACAAGATGGCCCGCTACCGCCGGCGCGCCGCCGTGTGACGTCACGCCGGCACGTCGTTGGACAGGTGGGGCGAGGCAGCGCCGTCGTTGGCGCTTCAGGGTGGCCGACCGGCGCCGACTGGTGGCATGACGCGAGGCATCGCCCTGGTCCGGCGACCCAGCGGCCGGCTGGCCGAGGGACTGGCCACCCACATCGAGCGCAGTGACGTGGACGTCTCGCAGGCCCGGCGCCAGCATGAGGCGTATCGGTGGTGGCAGCAGCATCACGTGATAGCTGGCGCGCGTCACCTCGAAGGTGCGCAGCAGGCCGGTCGCCAGCCGATCCGGACTGTCGGATGCGCGTCACAACCGCGCCCGTGGGCGCGCACGACCGGGCGGATCGGGTGGTGACGGGCGTACCACCTGGGCGCGGGGTCGGCACCCGTGCGGGATCATGGGTGGAGGCCCTTGCACCCGATACCGACAGCGGCAACGATGAGATCATGGCCGATGGATTGATCTTGCGGTTGGCGTCCGACGAGCCAGTCAGCGATGAGGAACTGGCCGAGCAGGCGCGGCTACTGAAGGACCACCTGAACCAGCTTCCGGGTGTCGATGCGAGGGAACTCGTCGAGCCGGCCGAGCCGGGGACACGGGATCCGCTCAGCATGGTCATCGGCGTGCTCACCCTCGCCGTCTTCAGCTATCCGACCGCGAAGCGGGCAACGGCGGATGTCCGGCACCTGGCCCAGGTCATTCGGCGCTACCAGGAACGCAACAAGGGCAAGCGGCTGCGGATGAGCCTTCCGGACGGCACCGAGATCGACGTACGGGATGTTTCGGAGAAGACCCTGACCGAGGTCATCAGGTCGGTGGCGGTGCCCCGGCAGGGCACGTCCGCCGTGGCCGAGAAGGTCGACGGTGAGTGACGCGGCAGCGTCCGGGTCCGGCGAGCGCCCTCGGTGAAGCGCGCGCTGTTGATCGGTGTGGGCAGCTACGCCAGCGAGGCGCTGCCCGACCTCGACTCACCCGCCAGTGACCTGAAGGACTGGGCCCGGCTGCTCCGGGACCCGGGCCTCGGCGCCTTCGACGACGTGCGGCCGTCGCTCGACGGCGACAGCCACACCGCGCAGGTCACGCTCTACGACTTCCTGACCAGCGCCGACCCGCACGACTTCCTGCTCGTGTACTACTCCGGCCATGGTCGCCTGCACGACGACCACCGCCTCTACCTCACCGCGAGCGACACCGACCCGGAGCGCCTCCCGCCGACGGCGGTGCCGACCGACGAGCTGCGGCACTGGATCGACGAGTGCCGCGCCAGCGAGCTGGTCCTGATCCTGGACTGCTGTCACGCCGGCGCCATCGGCGACCTCAAACAGCGCGGGGACCGCAGCCGGATCGTCGTGGTGTCCGCCGGGGCCACCGAACTGGCCCACGAGGGCGACGGCCACAAGCAGCACGCGCTGCCGTCCGCCTTCTCCGGTCCGTTTCTCGAGGGGCTGCGGACCGGCGCCGCCGACCGCGACGGCAACGGGATCATCAGCGTCCGGGAGGCCTTCGAGTACGCCGCGGTCCGGATGGTCGGCCGGGAACGCCGGCAGACGCCGCAGATGCGAGCCGCCGGCGTCGGGGATTTGATCCTCAGCAACGCGCCGCGGCGGCCCGAGCTGATTCCGGGCGACCTGCTCGCGCTGACCCGCAACGGGCTCGCGTCGGCGCGGGTGCTCGCCGTGGACGAGCTGAGCAACTGGGCGTACGGCAACCAGCGGACCCGCGAGCAACTGGTGGCCGCGTTCGAGACGCTCGAGGCGCTGGAGCGCGATCCGGCGGAGCGGGTGGCGGCACGGGCCCGCCAGGCCCTGACCGGTCGGCTCCGCGTCGCTCGGGCCGAGATGGAGGACGAACCCGAACTGGAGCCGCCGGGCGATCCGGACTGGCCGGCCGGCAGCACGTTCTACGAGGTGAACGTGCGGTTCTTCTACGACTCCGACGGCGACGGGCACGGCGACCTGCGCGGCATCACCGAGAAGCTGGACTATCTGCGTCGGCTGGGAGTGGACTGCCTCCTGTTGAACCCGGTGATGGCATCGCCGTCGCCGGGTGAGGGCCGGGCGGCGAGCGATTTCGAGGCCATCGACGAGGGCCTCGGCCAGCCGTCACACCTGCTGGAGTTGCTCAGCCTCGCCCACCGGCAGGGCCTGCGGGTGGTGCTGGACCTGGTGCTGAACCACACCAGCGACCAACATCCGTGGTTCCAGGCCTCCCGGAGCGAGCCGGAGGGCCCGTACGGGAACTTCTACGTGTGGAGCGACGCGGGCGACGGGTACGCCGAGGCGGACGAACCGCTCGGCAGCCACGGCGCGGGCTGGACATTCGACGGCAGGCGGCGGCAGTACTACTGGCACCGCTACGGCCGGCACGAGCCGGACCTGAACTACGACGCGCCGGAGGTGCGCGCCGCGATTCGGGACGTGATGGAGTTCTGGCTCCGGCAGGGCGTCGACGGCCTACGGCTGCTCACGGTTCCCTACCTGTTCGAGCGCAGCGGCACGCCGAGCAAGGGGCTCGACGAGACCCACAGGTACCTGCGGGAGCTGCGGTCCTGGCTGGACTCGCGGTACCCGAACCGGATCATCATCGGGTGGAGCGAGGACTGGCCGCAGGCCGCCGACGCCTACTTCGGTACCGCGGATCAGCCGGAGTGCCACCTGGTGATGTACGCCTCGCTCATGCCGAGCCTGCTGCTGGCCATGCGGCGGGAGACCCACCGACCGGTGTCCCAGGTGCTGGCGCAGATGCGGGACCAGCCGGACGGCCGGCACTGGGCGGTGTTCCTGCGCAACGGCGAGGAGATGTCGCTGGGCCTGCTGCCCGAGCGGGAACGCGAGGAACTGCTGCACACGTACGCGCCGCTGGCCCGCATGCGGGGCGCGACCGGCATCCGACGACGCACGGCCAGCCTCCTCAACGACGACCGAGGGCAGCTCGAACTCGCCTTCGCGTTGCTGTTGTCCATGCCCGGCGTTCCGGTCCTCTACTACGGCGACGAGATCGGCATGGGTGAGAACCTGTCGCTGCCGGGCCATCTCGCGATCAACACTCCGATGCAGTGGGCACCGGACCGCAACGGCGGCTTCTCGATGGCGCAGCCGGAGAACCTGCCGGCGCCGCTGATCCACGAGTCGATCTACGGGTACATGGCGGTGAACGTGGAGAATCAGCTCCGCTCGCGTTCCTCCCTGCTGCACGTGATCGAGAAGCTGATCGAGACGCGGCACGCCTGGTCGGCGTTCTCCCGCCCCGGCTGCCGGGTCGTCCGGTCAACCAACCCGGCCGTGCTCGCCTTCCTCCGCGGCGAACGCGGCGACGAGGTGCTGTGCCTGTTCAACTTCTCCAAGTACCCGCAGACGACGACGCTGACGCTGTCCTCGCACGCCGGCCGACGGCCTCGGGAACTCATGGGTGGCGCCGAGTTCCCCGAGGTGCGGGAGTCCGGCGAGTACGACCTCGGCCTGGCCGGTCACGGCTTCTTCTGGCTCTCCCTCGCCGTGGAGGCCGCGCCCTCGCCCGCCGGGGCGCCGGTCACGCAGTAGGCAGCCAGCCGAGGGTCCGCATGGTGGAGAAATCGGTCGTCTCGAGGCGCGGCTCGGAGACGGTCCACAGCACTCCGTCGACCACCAGTGACCGGTGGATCGGCACGAGTTGGCCGCCCCCGTCGGCCAGGGCGGCGACCAGGGCCAGGCCCACGGCGGGGCGGTTGCCGCCCGCCGCCGTCCGGTCGGATAGGCGAGGGCTGCCACCTGTCATGGCCCTCCGATGTGCCGATCGCGGGCCGGGTTCCCCGCCTCCCGCACCTTGACGGTGAAGAGCCG
>NZ_JBJZOG010000171.1:0-7997 GCF_047200535.1 Micromonospora mangrovicola
CGGGTGGGTCAGCCCTTGTGCCACTTCTGGTTGGCCGTGCCGGCGCAGTCCCAGAGCTGGAGCTTCGCGGCGTCGCTGCCGTTCCAGTCCTTGATGTCGACGCACTTGTTGGCCTGCAGGTTGACCAGGTCCCCGGCCGCGTTCAGGGTGAACTGCTGGGCGCCGGTGCCGTTGCAGGTGTAGAGCTGGACGACCGCACCGTTGGCGGTCGACCCGCCGTCGACGTCCATGCACTTGTTGTTCTGGCTCTGCAGTGCCGTGCCGGTGAACGTCCATTTCTGGGCGTCGGTGCCGTTGCAGGTCCACATCTGCAGCTGGGCGCGGTCGACGAAGTTGGCGCTCGGCACGTCGATGCACTTGTTGTTCCAGTCGCTGACCACGGCCACCCCGGCGCCGGGGGTGCCACCGCCGCCACCGAACGGGCTCAGCACCAGCCCGGCTGCCCGCGGGTCGCCGTCGTACACCAGCGACTCGAACCCGCCGACGTCGTCGAAGGCGAACGCGTACGCCTTGCCGTCGACCATGTTGGCGTGGATAAGCCGGGCGTACTGGTTGGTGGGGTTGCTGCGGTAGAAGTCGGCGGCGTTGGTGCTCGGCTGGGTGTCGATGGTGCCGAGCGTGCCCCGGTTCAGCGCGGCGCAGAGCGTACGCGAGATCGGGCCGACCACCTGGTCGTTCGGCGCGGGCAGATCGCCGTCGCAGCCCCAGACGCTCGCCGAGGACGGGCGGTTGAACGAGGCGACCACCTGGCCGCTGCTGTTGGTGAAGGTCATGACGGTGCCCGAGGTGCGGCCGTAGTACCGGGTTGGCTGGCCGGCGAACGGCACCACGGTCAGTGTCTTCGTGGTGTAGGCGTTCCACGCTGCGGCGATGTAGGAGTCGAGATAGGTGGGGCTGAGCAGGCCCGCGCCGGCGGCCTTGCCGGGGGCCAGGACGCGCAGCACCGTCCCGTCCGAGCGGGTTTGGACGGTGCCGGCCCAGCCGGGCTGGGACCGGATTCCGTCGATGACCGCGTTGCGCCCGTTGGCCACCAGGTCACCGGTCCGCTTGGTGGCGCCGTTCGCACCGGTCACGGTGACCGCGTGCGGCACCGCGAACATGTCGACCTGGGAGCTGTTCAGCCACAACCCGGCGTCGTTGTAGGTGAACTCGCTCCAGTCGAAGAGGATGTCCCGGTTGGCATCGCCGGCCGCCCACGGGGCGGGCTGCACCAGCCCGTCGGGGGTGAGGAAGAACTTCAGCTTCTGCCCGAGGGCGAAGTAGACGCGACCGGAGAAGCCGCGCGGGAACTGGATCGTGGTGCTGCCGCCGTTGCCGGGCCCGGGGATGGAGACGTCGGGCGCGGGCGAGGGCGGGAGCTGGCCGCCGGTCCACGGTACGAAGGTGCCGCCGGACGTGACGTAGCCGAGCCGGCCGGTGGCGAGCTGAATGCCGATGACGTAGAGGTAAACCGCGTCGGCGCGGCCGGTGGTGTTGGTGACGGTGACCGGCAGCAACGCCGGGCCGACGGCGCGGGCGGGGGTGGCGGCGACGGTGCTCGCGGCGGCGGCGAGCAGGGCGGACACGACGGCGAGCAGCTTTCTTCGGAGTGCCACGGAGACCACCTTCGGAGGTGACGGGACGGGAGAGAGCGCTCTCAGGCTGCGATTGTTAACAACCTTTGTCAATAGGTGAACACCGATGTGTCGCCGGCCGGTCGTCGACGTCGCTCAGGCCGAGGCGCGCACGACCAAAGTGGGGTCGAAGATGACGGAGGCGCTGCGGAGCGCGGGATCCGCCACCCGGGCCAGCAGCATCCGGGTCGCCTCGGCCGCCATGTCCTCGAGGGGGTGTCGGACGGTGGTCAGCGGCGGCTGGGCCGCCCGCGCGGCGCTGCTGTCGTCGAAGCCGACCACCGCGACGTCCTCGGGTACCCGCCGGCCCGCCTCACGCAGCGCGTTGAGCGCGCCCTGCGCCATGAGGTCGTTGGCGACGAAGACGCCGTCGACATCCGGATGGCGGTCGAGCAGGCGGCGCATCGCCACCTCGCCGCTCTCCCGGGTGAAGTCACCGGCCTCGCCGGGGGACCAGGCGTGCCCCCGGCGGGCCATGGCCTGCCGGAAGCCGGCGGACCGGTCCTGACCGGCGGGCAGGTCCGCCGGGCCGCCGATGAGCGCCACCTGCCGGCAGCCCCGGTCGAGCAGGTGCTCGACGGCGAGCGCGGTGCCGACGTCGTTCGCCACGTCGACGTAGCTGATCGGCGCGGGACGCCCCGGCCGACCCACCATCACCGCCGGCACTCCGGCCTCGACGAGCCGTGCCGGCAGGGCGTCCTGCGGGTGCAGCGACAGCAGCAGCACGCCGTCGGCCTGGCCCTGACGCAGGTCGCCGACGAGCCTGGTCCGTGCCGCCTCGCTGCCGGCCAGGTGCAGGACGAGCTGGACCGGGGTGGCACCCAGCACACTCATCGCGCCGCCGACCACCCGGCCGAAGAACGGGTCGGTGAGGAAGTGGCCGAAGAACGGGTCCTCGGTCCGGTCGTCACTGTCGGAGACGACCAGGGCGACCGTGCCGGCGCGGCGGGTGACCAGGGAACGCGCCGCCCGGTTGGGCACGTACCCGATCGCGTCCACCGCCGACCAGACCACCGCGTGCAGGCCCGGGTCGACGTTGCGGATGCCGTTGATGACCCGGGAGACGGTCGCCCGGGACACGCCGGCCAGGCGGGCCACGTCCTCCAGCGTCGGCAGCCTGGCCGGGCCCTGCGGCCCGGCGGCGACCCCGGTGTCGGTACGCGGCAGGCTGGACGGCGGCCGGGACCTGTTCGCCATGCCGCTGTTATAGCACGGCGGTCGGAAAGCGCTCTCCGGTCGCCGTGGCCGGTGTGGACGGTGGGGGTGGCCGGTGCCGGCGGCCCGGTCGCTCCCGCGGGCCTCCCCGGCCCGTCGAAGAGCGGCCGGGGCCCGGCGGCGACCACCGCCGGGCCCCGGCATCCGCCCCGGTGTCAGCCGGTGCGCCACTTCTGGTTGGCGGTGCCCGCGCAGTCCCAGAGCTGCAGGCGGGCGCCGTCGGAGTTGTTCCAGTCCTTGATGTCGACGCACTTGTTGGCCTGCGGGTTCACCAGGTCACCGGCGGCCGAGAGGACGAACTGCTGGGCCGGGTTGCCGCTACAGGTGGCGATCTGGATGACCGCGCCGTTGTCCCGCGAGCCCCAGGCGACGTCCATGCACAGGTTGTTCTGGGTGCGCAGGGTGCCGCCGCTGAAGGTCCAGCTCTGCGCCAGGGTGCCGTTGCAGGTCCAGGTCTGCAGCGGCGCGCCGTCGGAGAAGTTGGAGAAGGGCACGTCGATGCACCGGTTGTTCCAGTTGCTGATGATCCGCGTCCCGGTCCCGCCGCCGGTGGTGGTGAGCGAGAGGCCGTACGCGCCGAGAATCTCGTTGACCGGCTGGAACCACATCGTGCCGCCGGTCGAGCAGTTGCCGGTACCGCCGGAGGTGACGCCCTGCGCCTGGTCGCCGGTGAGCCAGGAGCCGCCGGAGTCACCGGGTTCGGCGCAGGCGTTGCTGCGGGTCAGGCCGGAGACCGTGCCCTGCGCGTAGTTGACGGTCTCGTTCCGGCCGAGGATCGTGCCGCAGCGCCAGCCGGTCGTCCGGCCCGAGCGGCACACGGAACTGCCGACGACGGCCTCCGCGGAGCCGGCCACCGGCGCGTTGCCCCCGGCGTAGTTGTTGACCCACGGGCGCGGGGTCCAGTTGCTGTCGGTGCGCACCCAGGCGTAGTCGTTGCCGGGGAACGACGACCCGGCGAAGGTCCCCTGCGCCACGTTGTTGTAGCCGAGGGTGGGGCTGCCGGCGCCGCCACAGTGCCCGGCGGTGACGAATCCACCCGCGACGGAGAAGCCCACCGAGCAGAGCACGTTTCCGTTGATCACGAACTGGTCGCCGCCCCGGATGTCGTACACGGGTCGGGGTCGGTCCGCCTCGGCCACGTAGCGGACCAGGGCGCGGGGCGTGCCACTGGCCGCCACGAAGGACGCGGCCGCCGCCGTGTGCCCCGGTTCGACCAGCACCACGACCGAATTGCCGACGGTGTCGGCGTACCAGCCGCGCACGGCGGCGGCCGGCCGGTGGCGGGCCGCGTACCGGTCGAGCGCGGCCCGGGCGGCGGTGAGGTCGGTCAGGCGGTGCGCGACGAGGCGGGGCTCGGCGCCTTCGGCGCGAACGGCGGCGGCCGCCGCGCGATCGGTGACCGCCACGGTCAACTGCCGGCCGCCGGTCAGCCAGGAGCCCGCGTACCGCGGGCCCAGCCGGGCTCGCAGCCGCCCGTCGATCAGTGCCGCGCCGGCCTCGGCGCGCAGCCGGGCGACGATCTCCCGGTCGGTGAGGCCGAGGTCGCGGCGCAGGGCCTCGGCCATTCCAGGGGCGAGGCCGGTGGCGTCGGCGGTGGCCCCGGTTCCCGGTGGTTCCGCCGTGGCGACGGCGGGCGGGGCGGCCAGGCCGGCGGCGAGGACCCCGGTGGCGAGCAGCCCGAGGAGCTTGTTCATCGGTCTCCTTCCGGCCGGGCGCACGAGTGGGCCCGGCGTGGGGACGGGGAAGAGAGCGCTCTCTAATAGAAGACTGCCGATTGGTTAACTTTCTTGTCAAGTCGGCGGCGCGTGCCGGACGGGACGGGCCCGCCCGGCACGCCGAGGGTCACTCACTGGTAGACGCGGACGTAGTCCACGAGCATCTGGGACGGGAAGGGCGTCGAGGCGTCCGGCGGGCCGGGCCAGTCGCCGCCGACGGCCAGGTTGAGGATCAGGTAGAAGGGGTGGTCGTAGACCCACGGGCCGCGGGTCGACTCCACGGTCGCCTTGCTGGCGTAGAAAACCTCCGTGCTGTCGACGAAGAAGCGCATCCCCTTGCTGTCCCACTCCACGGCGTACGTGTGGAAGTCGGCCGACAGGTCGGTGTTCCAGGCGTGCTCCTGGCCGTAGCCGCCGCCGCCGTTGTAGGCCGGGGCGTGCAGGGTGGTGTAGCTGCGGTAGGTGTCCCGGCCGAGGATCTCCATGATGTCGATCTCGCCGTTGTACGGCCAGGGACGCCCGGTCAGGAAGTCGGCCCCCATCATCCAGAACGCCGGCCAGAACCCGTTGCCCCTGGGCACCTTGATCCGGGCCTCCATCCGGCCGTACTGGACGTGGAACTTGTTGCTGGTGTTCATCCGGTGCGAGGTGTAGGAGCGGCCGCCGGCCGTCTCCTTGCGGGCCTCCATGACGAGCTGGCCGCTGCCGTTCATGGCGGCGTTGGCGTTGTCGGTGTAGTACTGCAGCTCACCGTTCTGTCCGGTGCCCGGGTCGACGGTCCACTTCGCCGGGTCGGGCCTGCTGCCCGGCGGGCCGTTGAACTCGTCGGAGAAGACCAGTTTCGTCGCCGGGAACGTCGGGTCCGGCGGCATGGCCGGGGGAGCGGTCGGCGCGCCGCCGGTGCCGTACACCCGGAACTCCCAGAGCGAGTAGCCGTAGGAGCTGTTGCGCTTCGTGCCGTACATCCGCACGTAGCGGCCGGTGCCGTTGACGTCGAGGGTCTGCTTGAACCCCGGGCCGGTGGTGGTGCTGTAGATGGTGGTCCAGGTGTTCGCGTCGTTCGACGTCTGCAACTGGTAGGCGGTCGCGTAGGCCGCGTCCCACTGCAGGACCACCCGGTGGATGGTCGCGGTGGCGCCGAGGTCGACGTAGATCCATCCCGGGTCCACCCAGCCGGTGGTGGCGCTGGTGGCCCAGCGGGAGGCCGGGTCGAGGTCGAACGCGCGCGAGGCGTAGCACTGCCAGCACGCCCCGTCGTCCTGGTACGAGGAGGCGACGCCCGGCTTGTTGTAGGACAGCAGCACATCGCCACCGGGTGGCGGGCTCGACGGCGGCGGGCTCGACGGCGGCGGGGTGGACGTGCCGCCCGAGGTGTGGACCGCGAACTCCCACAGCGAGTAGCCCCACCCGGTGGCCCGTGCGGTGCCGTACATGCGCACGTACCGGCCGGTGCCGGAGGCCGTGAGCTGCTGGTTGCCGCCGCTGCTCGTGCTGGTGCCGTAGATGGTCGACCAGGTGGAGCCGTCGGTCGAGACCTGGATCTGGTAGGCGCTGGCGTAGGCGGTCTCCCAGTTGAGGTCGACCCGGCAGATGGTGCGGGACACGCCCAGGTCCACCCGGATCCACTGCGGGTCCACCGCCGCGCTCGACCAGCGCGTGCCGTTGTCACCGTCGACCGCGGCGGACGCGGGATAGCCGGCGTCCTGCACCGACGACGCGGTGGCCGGGCGGTTCAGCGCGGCGTTGCCGGTGGTGTCGCAGCCGGTGCCGCCGCTGGTCCCGTACACCTGGAACTCCCAGAGCGACACGCCGTACGGCGTGGCCCGGGCGGTGGTGTAGACCCGTACGTACCGGCCCGAGCCGGCGACCGTGAGGGTGTCCACGCCGCCGTCGCCGCTGGTCGTGCTGTAGATCGTCGACCAGGTGCTCCCGTCGCCGGGGACCTGTACCTGGTAGGCCGTCGCGTACGCGGCCTCCCAGTTGAGCACGACCTGACTGACGGCCGCCGTGGCGCCGAGGTCGACCCGGAGCCACTGCGGATCGGCGAAGGCGCTCGACCAGCGGGTGCCGGTGTTGCCGTCGACCGCGGCCGACGCGGGGAAGGTTGCGTTCTCGGTCGACGAGGCGGTGACCGGCCGGCCCTGGGAGAGCAGCGGGTCGGCTCCGCGTGCGGTGCTGGTGACGGCCGTGACGAGGGTCGCGACCAGGGCGACGACGAGCGCGACGGCGATGGCCGGTCGGCGTCGCCCGGTGGGTGGGGAAGCAGGGGGATCGACGGCCGGGACGGGATGGCTGCTCATGGCGTCTCCAGGAGAAAGCGGCGGCCGGGCACGGTCCGGCACGGGCCAGGTGGGTGCCCGACCGCCGGGTGGTGGTGGGGTACGGCGGCCGGGCCGGACGGCGGGCACCGGGCGACGGCGGCCGGTGTCGGAAAGCGCTCTCTGGCAGATAAGGGTCGACCTCGCCATCGGGCGGTGTCAATAGAATCGGGAGGTTCCGGAACCGGCCGACCGACATCGGCCGGCCGGCTCCGGGGGCGGGTCACCAGCCCACGGCCACCAGCAGCCACTGGGGGTCGCCGGCCGAGACGAAGGAGGACTGGTCGGCGACGTCGTCGTACGGGAAGCCGTACGAGCGGCCGCCGATGGCTCGGTCGTGCCAGAACTTCGCGTACCAGTTGGCGGGCGCCTGCTGGTAGAACAGGCTCGGATCGGACCACTGCGCCTGCGGCAGGTGCGCGACGTGCCGGTTGAGGGCGGCGCAGCCCGCCGGGTTGCCGGCGAGCGGGCCGGCGCAGCCGAAGATGTCCGAGGTGGATGCCGGCAACCCGACCGACGCCGCGTACCCGCTCAGGTAGTCGGCGTACTGGCCACCGGTGCGGAACTGCGGGGTGTTGCCCGGCGACGGGATGCGGTACGGCGCCTCGATGGTGGCCAGGTGCTCGAACTCGGTCGGCATCGCGTCGGAGAACGCCTGGAAGGTGACCGAGCGGTCCTCGGCGAACGTCGCCTCGGTCTCGCCGACGGCCACGTCGTATCCGGTACGGCTGCGCAGCCGCATAGCCAGCTTCAGGCCGAACGCGTCGACCCGGGTGGTGTTGCCGTTGAACTGGTTCGCGCCGACGGTGAACTCGATGAAGTCGCTGTACTGGCTGGTCGGCGACCCCAGGTGGAAGTACATCCGGCCCGCCGTGTTCACCGGCATGTCGAAGTAGGGCTGGTCCGCGATCGAGTGCGTCTGGCCGTTGTAGCTCCAGTACACCTGGCTGTCGGGGTAGCGGCCGTTGGTCCGGTTGAGGACCTTCACCATGAGGACGTTCTGGGCCGGGGGGATCGAGGTGGTGTCGCCCCAGAAGCCGCCGGTCGGCGGCGGGGTGGTCGGGGGCGGGGTCGAGCCGGACGTGGTCCGTACGGTGAACTCCCAGAGCGAGTAGCCGTACGCGGTGGCCCGGGTC
>NZ_JBJZOG010000172.1:0-7971 GCF_047200535.1 Micromonospora mangrovicola
CCCGGCAGGCGCATCGGCCCTCGTGCCGGGATGCCGGAACGGGCCGACGAGGGTCGGTCAGCCGGCCACCGACTGGTTGTAGTCCTTGATCGGGCCGGCCAGCGCCTGCTGCTGCTGCTCCAGCGCCGCCCGGGTGTCCGTGCCGCTGAGCACCGCCGCCTGCATGGCCTGCTCGGCGGCCTTACGGGCCTGCGGCATGGCGCCGAGCAGACAGCCCTGGGTGGCCTTGCTCAGCGGGGTGTTCTGCAGCTGGGTGATCGCGGTCTGGAACTGGGGCCGCTGGGCCACCCACTGCTTGTCCACGTCGGTCTCCAGGGCGCCCTTGCTGATCGGGAAGTACCCGGTCGACGTGTGCCAGGTGGCCTGCGAGTCCCTGTCGGACAGGAACTTCACGAACTCCCACGCGGCGCGCTTGTGGGCGTCGTCCTTGCCCTTGCCGACCACCCACAGCGAGGCGCCGCCGATGATCGGGCCGCCGGCGTCGGTGGCGTTGATCTTCGGGTAGTTGCCGGTGCCGATCTCGAACTTGCCCTCGGTGCTCTTGAGGAAGCCGCCGAGCGAGCCGGTCGACTCCAGGGTCATGGCCACCGTCCCGGCGGTGAACGCGTTGTCGGCGGTGGTGGTGTTGCTGTCGAGCTTCGGCGCCAGCCCCTCGTCGACCATCTTCTTCCACCAGGTGAGCAGCTTGACGTGGTCGTCGGTGGCGAGCTGCACGGTGGTGCCCCGGCCGTCGCGACCGTTGCCCTGGTCGCAGTACTCCTGGTTGCCGGCGGCGGTCCACTGTTCGAGGAACCAGCCGTAGAGCGCCGCGCCGAAGCCGTACTGGGTGACCCGGCCGCTGGCGTCCTTGACGGTGAGCTTGCGGGCCGCCGCGGTGATCTCGTCGAGGTTCTTCGGCGGGTTCGCGGGGTCGAGGCCGGCCTTGGTGAACGCGGTCTTGTTCAGGTACAGCAGCGGCATGGAGGTGTTGAACGGCATCGAGTAGAGCTTGTTGTCGACCGAGTAGTAGCCAGCGATGTTCGGCTGGATGTCTGAGGTGTCGGCCTTGTCGACGTCCACGAACGACTGCACGGGCACGATCGACTTCGAGTCGATCATGAAGCGGGTGCCGATGTCGTAGACCTGGACGACGTCCGGTGCCTGCCCGCTGTTCAGCGCTGCCTTGTACGCCGAGAGGGTGTCGTCGTAGGTGTTCTTGAACTGCAGGTTGACCTTGACCCGGCCCTTGTTCTTCGCGTTGAACTGGTCGGTGAGCTGCTGGAGCGCCTCGCCGTTCTTGCCGCTCATCGCGTGCCAGAAGTCGATCGACACCTCGCCCTTGCCGTCCAGGGCGCTGGCCGCCGGCGCGCCTGTGCCGCCGCCCGCGTCGCCGGTGTTCGCCGTGGCCGAGCCGCAGGCTGCGGCGGTGGCCGTGAGGGCGGCGAGCGAGAGCCCGACCGCCACCCGGCGCAGAGTGGTACGCACTGCTTCCTCCTGATACTGGGGTGAGGTGATTACTTGACCGCGCCGGCCGTGAAGCCCCGGACGAGCCACCGCTGGCCGAAGACGACCAGCAGCAGCGTGGGCACCAGCGTGATGCTGATGCCGGCCAGGAGTACGGCGGGGCTGCCGCCCTCGTTGTCCTTGAGGGCGAACACCGCGGTCTGCAGGGTGTTCAGGGAGTTGTTGCTGGACGAGATGATCAAGGGCCAGAAGTACATGTTCCAGCCCTGCAGGAACGACCAGACGGCCACGCCGATCAGCGCCGGCCGGCTGGCCGGCAGCAGGATGGTGAGGAGGAACCGCAGGTGGCCGCAGCCGTCGATGACGGCGGCCTCCCGCAGTTCCCGGGGAAACTGCCGGAACACCTGACGCAGCAGGAACACGCCGAAGCCGCTGGCCAGGAACGGCAGGATCAGGCTGAGCCGGTTGTCGTTGATCCCGAGCGACCGGATGAACAATGCGTTCGGCACCACGATCGACTCGTACGGCACCATGATCGTCGCCAGGAACAGCCAGAAGATCGGCCGGCGCAGCGGGCTGCGCAGGAACACCAGGGCGTACGCGGCCAGGCACGAGGTGACCAGGTGCGCGAGCATGATGCTCAGCCCGACGAAGAGCGAGTTGACGAACGCGGGGGCGAGCGGCACCACCGGCTGCCGCCAGGCCGCCCGGTAGTTCTCCAGCGTCCAGTGCCCGCTGAAGAGCTGCGGTGGCTGATGCAGCAACGCGCTCGACGGCAGGAAGCCACCGACCACCGTGAGCAGCACGGGGAAGAGCAGCACCACCGCGGCGACGCCGAACCACAGATACGTCAGTACGGTCGCTGCCGGGCCGGGACGGTTCACGCTCCTGCTCACCGGTAGTGCACCCGCCTCTCCAGGACGCCGAACTGCACCACCGCGATCAGCACTCCGATCACCAGCAGCACCAGCCCCTGGGCGCTGGCCAGGCCGAAGTTGCTGTTGTTGTTGTGGAACGCGTTGTCGAAGATCGAATAGACCAGGGTCCGGGTGTGCCCGTTGGGCCCGCCGTCGGTCATGATCTGCACCTGGCCGAGCGCCTGGAGTGCGGTCAGCGTGGTGGTGACCACTGCGAAGAACAGGCTCGGCGAGATCATCGGCAGCACGATGCTGACGAACTGCCGGGGGCCGCTGGCGCCGTCCATCCGGGCCGCCTCCAGCACCTCCTCGTCAACGCCGGCCAGGCCGGCGGCGAGGACCAGCAGGTTGAACCCGGAGACCATCCAGACGGTCACCCCGACGACCGTGGCCATCGCCCAGCCCGGCTCGGTGGTCCAGTTCGGCGCGGGTACGCCCGCCAGGCCGAGCACCCAGTTCACCGGGGACACGCCAGGGTTGAGCATGATCAGCCAGACCACGCTCGCGGCCGAGACCGAGTAGGCGAACGGCAGGGCGAAGACGGTCCGGAAGATCCGCATGCCGGGCAGCCGCTGGGTCATCGGCGCCGCGAGCGCGAGCGGCAGCAGCACCCCGGGCGCCACGACCAGGACGGTGAAGACCAGGGTCTGCCACAGCAGGGTGCCGAAGGCGGGGGTGAGCAGCTCGTGGAAGTGCTGCAGTCCTACCGAGCGGGTCGGGTTACCGAGGATGTCGTTGCCCCGGGTGGCCAGGTACACCGCCTGGGCCAGCGGAAAGATCACGAAAACGCCGAGGCCGGCCAGGCCGGGGAGGACGAAGAGCAGGCCGAGCGCCGTCTCCCTGGCCCGCGCCGGCCCGGCGCCGCGGCGGGTCCGGCCGGGCGGCCGGGCGGTGGGCCCGGGGGCCGTCCCCGCGGCGAGCAGAGTCGGAGCTGTCACGTCGGTCAGCGTGCACGGCCCACGCGTCTACCGGGGGTGATCTTGGCGGCGGTCCGGTGACCAGTGGTTGTCGCGGCAATGACACCGCACGACGCAGCGTGAGCTCGACCAAAGCTTCGCCGAGCACCGGCTCCCGGCGCTGGAGTAGGTGGGTCGGCATCCGAAAGGGGGGCCGGGCGGCGGTCCAGGGCGGACCGGCATCGTGAGCGGTAAAGGCAGTCCGCCGATGTTCGACAGCGCACGCGTGCTGGTCGTCCTGAAGATCGCGCTGGCCGCGGCGACCGTCCGCGGCTCGGGCGACAGCCGGCCGAGCAGGCCGGTGCCGGCGACCGCCGGTCGCGTCGATCAGCCCCACCGGCCGGTCCGCGGCGGGCGTTTCGTCGGCGAGCCGCCGGGCCACCTCGCCGAGGCGCAGCACCGTGCCGATGCCGGCCAGCGGCAGGACCAGGTCGTCGTCGGCCCAGCGGGTGCGGCCGTCGTCCAGCCGCCGCGCCGCCGCCCCGACCCGCACAGCCGGGCTGTACAGCAACGACACGGAGGGTGCTGCGGGTGACCGTCGATGGTTCGGCAGTCGCAAAGACGGAACTGGTGCCGGCGACGATCCCCCGACGCACCGGCCGACCCGAGCCT
The DNA here is from genome assembly GCF_047200535.1 of Micromonospora mangrovicola. Classification (NCBI taxonomy): domain Bacteria; kingdom Bacillati; phylum Actinomycetota; class Actinomycetes; order Micromonosporales; family Micromonosporaceae; genus Micromonospora; species Micromonospora mangrovicola. The sequence goes on from NZ_JBJZOG010000172.1 coordinate 3,929, forward strand.
GCCGGCGGGAAGGGCGCGGCCCGATTCCGCCGGGAGTACGCGGACCTGCACGCTTGCACCGGACTCGCCCCGAGCCCCGCCACGTAGCCGGAAGCCCGGCCTGACGCCCCACCTCACCCCGACCCAGGTGCGTAGATTCTGAGGATCACGCTGTCGCGAGGAGGAGAACAATGTCGAAGCCGCCGCTCCCCGAACCTGCGGTCACCATGCTCCGCAAGCCGAATCCCGCCGTCATCGCCACCCTCCAGCCCGATGGTCAGCCGGTCTCCACCGCCACCTGGTATCTGTGGGACGACGGCCGGATCATGGTGAACATGGACGAGGGCCGCCGCCGGCTGGGCCACCTCAGAAATGACCCCCGGGTCACGCTGACCGTGCTGGACGAGCAGGGGTGGTACACGCACATCAGCATCCTCGGGCGCGTCGTCGAACTGCGCGACGACGAGGACCTGGCGGACATCGACCGGCTCTCCCAGCACTACACGGGGAGGCCGTATCCACGGCGGGAGCGCCGGCGGATCAGCGCGTGGATCGAGATCGACCGCTGGCACGGGTGGGGCGCGCTGAAGGACAGCAACCAGGTCGGCTGACGCCCGGGCTGCCTCACCTGCGTTCGGTGCCGTTGAGCGCGGTTCAACGCCGTTCAGTGCACCAGGCTGCTCCCAACCTGCTCGCCGGTTTCGGGCCCTCGAGACCGGGGCAGCTGATCGGCTGAACCGGCCGCCTGTCGGGCAGTTCGACGCCCGTGTGGACGCCGGCTACGCCGTGCTGAGGCCCTCCGCTGCGACCCGGCCGCTGCCCGGAGATCAGCGCATCCCGAAGCTCCCGAACCGCTCCCCCGGTTTTATACGCCAGCCCGCTCGCCGAGCCGCCACCCGCTACGCAAAACGCGCATCCCGCTACCGCGCCAGCCTCATCCTCATCGCCGCCATCATCTGGCTTCCATGCTCGACAGGACAGGCCCCAGTCGACCCTTGTCCACGCGCTGCCCGCCGGGCTGGCGACGCTCACTCCGGGCCGTGGAACGCGTCGATGCCCTTGCGCCACGTGGCGTCGAGATCGGTGCCGGGTGGGAAGCGCTGGTTCAGCTCGAGGATGACCATGCCGTGCGCGAAGGCCCAGATGGCCCGTGCGCGTTCGCGGTCGCCGCCGGTGGCGTCGAGGAGCGGCATTGCGGCCGCCTCCTCGACGCCGGAGGTGAGCAGGTCGCGGCGCAGGGGCCGTTCGGTCATCAGCCGATACAGGTTCGGCCGGCGACGCGCGAAGTCGCGGTACGCGGCGGTCAGGGCCGCGATCGGGGCGTCGGATCGATGGACTGCCTGCGCGAACAGTTCGGCCTGCTCCTCGAAGCCGACCGAGATCAGCGCCGCCTCCAGTGCCTGCTTGTCGCGGAGGTGCTCGTAGATCGAGGAGGCGCGGATCCCGAGTTGGGCGGCGAGGCGACGCATCGACAGCGCATCGGGGCCCTCCCGCTCAAGGAGCTGGCGCGCGGTCTGCACGATCTCCCGGGCTCGTGGGGTGAGCCGGCTCAGTGCGTAGGAAGCCAACCGTCCGCCTTTCCAGAATTCCCTAACAGTGTTAGGTTCAACCCTAACACCGTTAGGTAGAAAGGTGGCGTCGATGCCCGCTCGTGCCCCGTCCCTTCACATCGAGACCGGCACGGGCTCCGCGCGGATTCGTGACCGCATCGCGCGGACCCTCCTCGTCCTCGCCGCCTCCGGCGCCGTCGCCGCGGTGGCCGGCGCAGTGGGCGCCGTCGCGGACGCCGGACCAGCCACACAGATGGTCGAGACCTGGCGCATGCTCGGCTTCGTGGTCTTCGCGGGCGTGTTCCTGCTGCTGGCCTACCGCCCCCGGCTCTACGCCGGCATCTGGGAACTCGCCATCCTCAACAAGCTCGGCCTGACCCTGGCCGCCCTGTCCCTCGGCAGCGGGACCGACGGCGCTGGCGCGGCACTGATCGCCGACGGAGCAATCACCTTCATCCTGCTGGCCGCGTATGTGCTCAGCAGGGGCTGGACTGCCTGGTCGACCGCAAGGGCTGCGGCGTGATGATTCCTGGCCGAAAGCGACGAGCGGATCGCGGAAATAAAGGATGCCGGCAGGACCTCATCTACTCGTGCAGTGCGACATGATCGGCGTTCGTGGGGCACCCCGATCCATACGTAACTGTTACAGAACCAACATTCGTGGCACGGTTCCTTCTCGATCCCAACACGGACACCGAGGAGTCTGTCGCCAACGTGGATGCTTTCGTCGACCTTCCTGACGGCTCCAGCTGGGCTCTGACAATCTTCACCGTCGACGAGGTCCGCCGCCTGCTTGCGAGGTGGAAGAGAAACGATGAAGTCGCGAACGGCAGTTACTTCTGGGCCGTTGACCAGCTGATCGTGTCGGAACCGGGCGTGTCGGCCATGACGACCGCGATCCGAGAACTCGTTCGCAGCGGGCAGATAGAACACGTCGCTGTCCGATGCGAGGATCCGGACTGAGGCCGCCTGCGCACACCCACGAGGGGTGATGGCGCCGACGGGTGCCGCGCACGGGTGGCGGCACAGAATCAGTTGGCCTGGTCAGAGTGGCACGGTTGCGCCGGTTGGGGCGTTCCTCACCCGGCAAGCCGCCGACGGCTACCAAGCATCGCAGCATCCAGTCGAGAGCGCCGAGTTCTATGTGGAGGCCGTGCCGCTCAGCTTCTAGATCCTTGGGCTCGAAGGCGGTCGGCCGCCCTTGGATCCCTTGGCCCGACGGTTCGCGTCTTGATCGGCCTTGCTCGGGATCGTCGCGGCGATGCCCCGTCGGCGTAGGTAGGACCGGTTGGCCCTCGACGTGTATGCCTTGTCGGCGAGGACGCGGTCCGGGCGGGTTCTCGTGCGGCCCATGGTCAGGCGGGGGACGCGGATAGCGGCCAGGACTGGGATGAACTGCGGGCTGTCGCCTCGGTGCCCGGCGGTCAGCACGATCGCCAGGGGTTTCTGACCCTGCCCGCAGCCCAGGTGCAGCTTGGTGGTCAACCCGCCGCGGGACCGGCCGAGGGCATGGTCGTCCGGCTCGATGCTGACGCCACCGGGTGGTTCAGCCAGCCTGTAGATCCCCCTTTTCCGCGCCTCAGCGGCGTGCTGATGGGCGCGGGCGCTCGTGGAGTCCACGGACACATCCCAGGTGACCCGACCGGCCGCATCCGCGAGAGTCTGCAGCGCGGTGAGCACCCGCTGCCAGGTTCCGTCGCGCTGCCACCTGCGAAACAGCGCATAGACCGCCGACCGGGACCCGTACTGCGGTGGCACGTCACGCCACGGGGCACCCGCCCGGATCAGCCACCGGATCCCGTCGATCAACTGCCGCCTACTCCACAACGACGGTCGACCCGGCCGCTTCGCTGCCGGCAGCAACGGCTCCAACACCGCCCACTGCACGTCAGTCAGGTCCAACCGCCTCGTCACCGCGAGGGCGTCCACGAGGTCTCCGGTTTCAGGTTCGCTTGATCGCTGAACCGTCTACCGGAGACCTCGCCTATTTTCGATCTCCGACACGCGGAGATCCTCAAGTCGGCTCAGGCCCTGACACCGACTTCAACGCACGCCCTAGCTGCGGTTCTCGGCCCTGCCCTGCTCAATGCAGAACTCGTTACCTTCGGGGTCAAGGAGAGTGACCCAGCCGCGCCCATCTGCGGTTCGGTGGTCCTCGTGCAGTCTCGCGCCGAGGCCGATGACACGCTCAACCTCGTCGTCGCGGGTTCGCTCCGTCGGCTTCCAGTCGAAGTGGATCCGGTTCTTCACCTTCTTGCCCTCGGGCACTTTGATGAACAGGATGCCGGGCACGGGAGAGGGAGCTTCAACGAGCACCTCGTCGTCACCCGGCTCATCCACGTCCGATACAGGCCATCCAGTCGTCTTGCTCCAAAACGTCGCCAGTTGATACGGGTCGGCAGAGTCGACGGTGATGTGGCGAAGGATCATGGAACAGACGATAGCCAGCGGCTTCAGTCTTTGAGGGGCGGCCAACTGAGAGACAGCCTCTACCCGCAGTGCAACCTGATCCAG
>NZ_JBJZOG010000173.1:0-7909 GCF_047200535.1 Micromonospora mangrovicola
GTAGGCCGCGGTGCCAGAGGTATCGAAGCACCGGAACCCGGGCCCCGCTGCGGGTGATCAGAAAGCCGGAGATGACGAAGAAGCCCAGGATTCCGATTTCGCCCAGCGCCGTCTGGCCGTTCGTGAGACCGCCGCCCGGATCCTCCGCGCCGAAGCCGATCGGCAGCGAATGGGACACGAGTACGGCGAAGGCGAACATGAGCCGGAGAAATCCGAAGCTGTTGTCCGCCGACAAGAACGCAGAGGCGAGGGTCGGCCTCGCCCGGATTCCCGCCACCACCGCGAAAGTCAATCACGGCGAGGCAGGAAGCGAGATATTTTCCTCGGTCGGGAAGTCGACATCGACGGGTCGAAGTTCTGTCACGCCATACGGCCTTTGCCGTATTGGGGCCGCTTTCCTCGGCTGTTGGCGATGATTACGCTGGCCGCCATGTCCGCCCAAGGTGAGCCGGCCGCGCTGCCCTCGGTGCTGCCAGGATGAGGTCGTTCCTCGCCGTCTCGTCCGCGCCCGACCGGCTGGCGACGATCGATGCGGCGTCCCGGGCCGAGGCTGTCGCCCGTCTCGGCGACGACGCGCGGGTGCTGCGCACCGATGACGGTTGGATCGCCTTCGCCGGCGAGGACCCGGGCGATCGGGTCGACGACTCCGGTGCCGCCTTCACGCTGCGGTTGGGCAGGGCGGCACGTACCCGTACCGCCGATGTCACCACCGCCGAGTTGGCGGAGCAGCTCGGCAAGGGCACCAAGGCGGACGGCGCCGCGCTCGCCGAGCTGGTGCCGCCGTTCGCCGCGGCGCACCGCACCGGGCCCGGCGAACCGATCGTGGCGGCCACGGACTGGCTCGGCTTCCGGCAGCTCTTCTCCTGGCAGGGCGATGGCGTGGCCGCGGTCTCGACGAGTGCGCTCGCGCTCGGCGCGCTGGTCGGCGCGGGCTTGGACCACGGGGCGCTGGGCCTGCAGAGCCTGGTGGGCTGGCAGGTGGGGCTCGGCACGGTCTTCGCGCAGGTCGAGAAGGTGCCGGCCGGATGCCTCGCGGTGCTGAACGCGGGCCGGGTGGAGACGCACCGCTATGTGGAGCAGTCGCTCGCCCTGGACGGCCCGGCACCGTCCCTGCCCGAGGTCGTCGACGAGATGGCCGGGATGCTGCGCGAGTTCCTCCGGGCGTACGTCGCCGACCATCCCGCGACCGTGCTCCAGTTGACCGGCGGTCAGGACACCCGCGTCCTGCTCGCGGCGCTGTCCCCGGAGACCCGCCGGGGGCTGCCCGCGCTCACCCTGGACGTGCGGGGTGGCTCGGACGCCGCGCTTGCCGAGAAGCTGAGCGCGATGTGTGGGCTGGACCTGCATGTCCACCGGCTGGACGAGCAGCCTCCGGTCACGCCGGCCGGGGCCCACCAGATGGCGCTGCGGGCGGCCGCGGCCCTGGACTGCATGGCGAGCCCGCTGGCCCTGGCGCCGTTGCTCCTCGCCGAAAGCCACCTCGACCAGGGGCACCGCCTCTCCGGTCTGGGCGGGGAAGCCTGCCGCGGGTTCTACTACTTCGGCCAGCCCCGCGGCGCGACCACCTCGCCCCAGCTGATCGGCCAGTTGGCGAACTGGCGCCTCTACGCGAACGAGGCCGTCGACGCCCGCGCACTCGAACCGCGGTTCGTGGCCGCCGCCCGCCCCGACGCGCTCGAACGGATCACGGCGTCCTTCGACGGCGCTCCGCCGCAGTGGCTCAGGGCCACCGACCACTTCTATCTCTACCAGCGGATGCAGCGGTGGGCGGGTGCCCACGGCTCGGTCGCGGCCGGCAACCGCTTCTTCATCAACCCCATGTTCGACCGGCGCTTCATCCAGTTGGCGCACGCCGTGTCGCCCGACCAGAAGGGGAGCGGCCTGCTGACCGGGCAGCTCATCCACCGGCTCGACCCGGTACTGGCCGCGGTGCCGCTGGATTCCGGGCTGATTCCCGCGCGGTTGGGGCAACGCGGCATCCGCGACCGTGCGGCGGCGGCCCGGGTCACCGCGCGGAAGCTGTCCCGCAAGGTGGGCCAGCGGCTGCGCCGGTCCGGCCGGGCGCAGTTGGGCGCGGCCGCGATGGCGGCCCTCGCCGTCGAGCACTGGCGCGCCGAGCCGGACGTCCTCGCGCCGCTGCGGAACAACGGCATCGTCCGGGAGGCGTGGCTGGACGAGTTGCTGGCGGGGCAGCGGGAGGCCGCCCCCGCCACGGTGGCCTTCCTGACCAACCTGCTGGTCGCCACCGCTCCGCCCGGCTCCCCGGTGAGGCCGACCGCGACGACGGTGACTTGAGGGCATTTCGGTCGTTGTCCTGGTGTGCTCCGGGTAGGACAGGTCAGCGTCAGGAAGTCGAGAGCTGTCATCGTGCTGGCCGTGGTCGGCGCGGTAGCCGTCACCGGAACGGCGCTGGCGGGTCGGGTGGTCACCAACACGAGCGGTGCTGCGCCCTCGGCGGCACCGCTCGGAACGTACTCGCTCTGGAGCAGCTCAGCGGTACCGATGACGGTGACCGTTTCGGACCGGCGGGCCGTGGAACTGGGGTTGAAGTTCAGCGCGGTCGAGGACGGCAGCGTCCTCGGCGTCCGGTTCTACAAGTCGATCACGAACACCGGCGTGCACACGGGCAGCCTGTGGGCGATCAACGGCACCCGGCTGGCCGAGGTGCGGTTCACGAACGAGACCAGGTCCGGGTGGCAGTACGCGAGCTTCTCGACTCCGGTGGCGGTCAAGGCCAACGCGCTGTACGTGGTGTCGTACCACACCAATGTGGGGCGGTACGCGGCCGACGACCGTTACTTCGCCTCCGGTCGCAGCCGTGGCCCGTTGCGCGCCCCGGCCGACGGATCGCGCGGTGCCAACGGCGTGTACCGGTACGGCGCCAGCGGGTTCCCGAATCGGGGCCACCAGGCCACCAACTACTGGGTCGACGTCGCTTTCCAGCAGGCAACTCCCGGGACGTCCAGTCCCACCCCTCGACCCACCCCCACGACGGCGTCCCCCCGCCCCACACCGACCGAGACCACACCGACCGCGGTGCCGACCCCTGACCCCACCACGCCCGCACCCACTCCGACCGCCACCGGCAACCCCGACAGCACTGGGGGTGGCAGGTACCCCCAGCGCTTTTCGGTAGGCGCGCCGGGAGTCGGCCGGTATCGCCAGTCCGACGCCAGGCTCCCCGTGCCGGCCGGCTACCAGGAGGTGTTTCCGCACGACAACACGAGCAAGGAGTGGGACCTCTACGAGTGCGACGGCACGGTGAACCTCGACCGCAAGTACTTCCATGCCTTCATCTACATCGGCACGAACTGCCACGGCACCGTCAACATCACGAACTCCATCATCGCGCCGCCACCGGGTTCCGCCAATCGGGCCATCCTCGTCAACGCGAATTCGTCGGGCAGCCTCCGGCTGAACATCAGCAACACGACGATCCGGCCGGAGCCGGTCGGTCTCGGCATGAGAAGCGCCCCGTTGACCGATCACGCGATCAACGACTGCGCCACCTGCACGATCCGGCTGAGCCGCGTCGACGTGGCGAACACGGGCGGCATGTGCCTGTGCGGGGTCAACACCACCATCGAGTACAGCTGGCTCCACGACAACTACATCGCCCACCTGGCTGATCCCTCGTCGGCCCACACCGGTGGCGTCTTCCCCTACGGCGGCACGGGTCCGCTGGAAATCAGCCACAGCCGGCTCGAGCCAGGGGTCGACGCCTACACCGGCGCGGCGATTCCCGACTACTGGCAGGCCATCACCGCCGTGCTCTTCACCCAGAGCGCGGGCGGCTCCACGCTGCGCGACTACCAGGTCCATGACAGCTTCATCTCGCTCGGGGCCTTCGGGCTGTACGCCCAGGACGGCGAGGGGCTGCGACTGCGCGACAACGTCTTCGGGCCGACGCACTGGGGGTACACGAGTCGGTGCGGGTCCGGGTGCCCCGTCACCTTCGCCGACTGGACGAACAACGTCGTGGGCACGATCGACGGCAGCCCGACCACGCAGCTGGTTTCCCAGCCCGCCTAGTGCGCTGACCGGGAACGTTTACCGGGTTGGCGGCGGCGGGGCCGGAACCGGTTGGATGAGACGGACATCCGACGGGTCTGGGGGCGTGGCGGCGGAGCTGGCCAAGATCAGGAGGATGACCGACCAGGAGGGCCAGCAGTTACAACGGATCGTGCGCCGGGGCAGCACCAGCACAGTGCGCTATCGACGGGCGATGATGCTGCTGGCCCCGGGTGGCGGCAACCGAGTTCCAGTGATCGCCCAGTTGGTGCAGGCCGACGAGGACGGTGCGGGAGGTGATCCACCGGTTCAACCAGATCGGCCCGGCCTGCCTGGACCCGTGGTGGGCGGGAGGCCGTCCCCGCCTGCTCAGCCCTGACGACGAGGACTTCGTCGTCCAGACGGCCACCACCCGCCCGACCAAGCTCAGCCAGCCCTTCACCCGCTGGTCCATCCGCAAACTGCTCGCCTACCTGCGCAAGGTGCACGGCCGGGTGATCCGCATCGGCCGCGAGGCCCTGCGCCAACCCCGGGCCCAGTGGCGCCCGCGGGAGCGCGCGCACAACCGACAGATGCGTCACAAGTGCGCGCTTTACGCGTTCGGGTCCCAGTCTGCGAGCTGCTCCATCGGCTCGGTGTCGCCGGTGGTCTCCAGGCCGTCGAGCGGGACGCGCTCGTAGAAGTAGAGGACCAGTTCGCTCGCTGCGCCTCGCATCGCCATGTCGCCCGGCTCCGCGTCGGCGGCGAGGTCGTCGCAGCGGACGCCGTCGGCGTTGAGGGTCAGGCGCCAGGAGCGGCCCTCGGTCGTGTGCAGGTCGATGGTCGCCGGCTTGAACGGCCAGGGGACGGTCGTCGCCGAGACGGTCGTCAGGAACTCGTCGACGCCCTCGACCGCGACGTCCGTCGGCAGCGGCTGTGCGGCCCCCTGGGTGAGCTGGGCGTCGTAGGTGTGGACGGCGATCTCCTGGATCTGGTGCCGGGCCACGGCTCCGCTGGTCTCCGGGGCCTGCGAGCGGCCCCACCAGGTCCAGCAGCCGCGGTCCGGGCCGGCCTCGCGCATCGCGTCGAGCATGAGCTCGGTCGACTCGGCGAGCCAGGCGTCCAGGGCTTCGCGGTCGCGGGGCGCGGTCGGGGCGCCCTTCGGGTCCGTCCTCGCCGGGGGCTCAGCGCCCGGGCCCGCCGCGATGATGGCGGCCTGGCGGCGGCGGCCGTCGCCGAGGTGCTGCGCCAGTTCGAGCAGCGTCCAGTCCGGGCAGGTCGGAACCTGGACGTCAAGGTCGGGGGCGGACCCGATCGCGGCGCGGAACGCGGCCGAGCGGTCTTCGATCAGCCGCAGGACCTCGGGGAACTCCAAAATGTTTTGCATTTCGGTTGTGTATCACTGCGCTTCGGCCGCCGGGTAGCGAATTTGTCGGATGAGCGCGTCGACAGCCGGGCGGAGCGCCGGCGCCGAAGCCGTCCTGAAACTCCGCGCACTGCTCGCCAACGGCGACTTCGACCGCTACTGGACCTACCATCTGGGCCAAGAGCAGCAGCGCAGCCACCAGGCCCGCTACCAGCTCGCTGCTTGACCTACGAAGTCACTCCCAGCAATCCGCACCCCTGGCCGATGTCAGCGGCCTGAGTGGTGTGCGGCCCGGCGGCGCCAGCGCCAGCGCCAGCGGAGTGAAACGAGAGCTAGCCCGGGTGTTTCAGGAACGGTGATCAACACAGTGGAGATGGAACGCGAAAGTGCCTTCTGAGCTGGGATGATGCGGCTTGTCGAAGGTCTCGAACACTCCGAGCGGAAGGCACTTTCTGCGTGCACCCTACCTCGTTGCGTCCCAAGCTCACCGTCACCGCCGACGGCACTGGCGTGGTAGCCCATGCCGGCACCCGGCTGTTGACCGATCTCGCTGGCGCCACTGGGCTAACCAGGACGTTCAGCAATGCTCTGGGCGGGCTGCGCCGCCGGGACACCGGCCACGATCCCGGCCGCGTTGCCGTTGATGTGGCGGTCATGCTCGCCGACGGTGGGGAGGCGATCAGCGACCTCGTGGTGCTACGCGACCAGCCGGACCTCTTCGGGCCGGTCGCGTCCACCTCGACCGCGTGGCGTGTGTTGGCCGGCATCGGCCCGCAGGAGTTGGCCGCTCTGCACACTGCCCGGGCACAGGCGCGCGAGGTGGCGTGGGCGCATGCCGCCGAAACCGCCGGCGGTATCCCACCAGCTCGCGCCGGCGGCCGCGACATCCCCGGCTTGGTCATCGACCTCGACGCCAGCGTCGTGATCACACACTCAGAGAAAGAGGACGCCGCGGCGACGTTCAAACACAGCTTCGGCTACCACCCGCTGCTCGGATTCCTGGACAACACCGGTGAAGCCCTCGCCGCGATCCTGCGCCCGGGCAACGCCGGGTCGAACACCGCAGCCGACCACATCGCCGTGCTTGACGCATGTCTGACCCAGATCCCCGACCACCACCGCCACGGCACCCCGATCCTGATCCGCACCGACAGCGCCGGACATACCCGCGAGTTCCTGACCCACATCCGATCGCTACGCGCGCGCGGCGTCGATATCCGTTTCTCCATCGGCGTGCCGGTCACCGCCACCATCCGCGAGATGCTGGCCTGGCTGGTCGACCAACCTGACATCTGGACCCCGGCACTCGATCCCGACGCTGGGCTACGCGAGGACGCCGAGATCTGCGAGATCACCCACCTGATCGACACCAGCGCCTACCCGGCCGGCACCCGCATCATCGCCCGCCGCGAACGGCCACATCCCGGTGCTCAACTATCGCTGTTCGACGAGGCCACCGGTTGGCGACACCAAATCTTCGCCACCGACACCCCACACGCAGACGCCCCACTACAGCACCTCGAAGTCCGTCACCGCGCCCACGCCCGCGTCGAAGACCGCATCCGCTGCGGCAAGACCACCGGGTTCGGCCGCTTCCCATCCCGCCACTTCGCTATCAACGCGGCCTGGCTACAACTTGCTCTGACCGCGATTGACCTGCTCACCTGGCTCCAGCTGCTGCTATTGGACGGTGAGCTCGTCTACGCCGAACCGAAGAAGCTGCGTTACCGGCTACTCCACGTCGCCGCACGGCTCACCCGCGGCGGGCGACGACTACGACTTCGTATTGCCGCGACCTGGCCCTGGCGACATCACCTGCTCACCGCTTACGCCCGACTCGAGGCGCTACCGCAATCCGCGACCTGATGCGATCACCACCAGTCCCGAGCACCGAACTACCCGTCAACCCGAAACCGTCCGTTGCGCCAGTAACTGTGCCCTCATGCGCCATCAGTAATCAGCTCGATCAGTGACCGGGCGAGCCTACGGTTGTGCTGCCACGGCTGCGGGTCCTCGGTAATCGACCGCAACAGCGGCAGGGCGTTGCGAACATGCCCCCTCATGACCTGCTCCACATCGACCAATACGCCACCGCGTTCGTAGCTGTCATACCCCGGCAGGACCTCGGTTTCCAGCATCTCTGCCAGGCTGACCAACGCCTGCGCACGTGCCTCAGCCCGCCACCGCCCCGCCACCGCCAGCATCACCACCGCTGCTGGAGCAGCCGCTGGAAACAGCACTGCGGCGTGGCTGTTACCTACCGCGTCCTGCAACGCCGCGACGGCCCACGCCACCGCTACCTCCGACTCACCCGCGGCGATCGAGTACAACGCCGCCTTCACCCGGGCAGGGTCCTGTTGCGGTGGTGAAGGCTCCAACGCCCAGTCCATCCCACCGATCACAGCCTCAAGATCCACAGCACCCCCGGCTATCCGACCCGACACGCCAGCCTACGGCGACCACACGTCCCGGCATCGCCAAGCTAATCGAGACGCCCCATCTCCGATAGCGACGTGAAAGACCCGGGCTAGATCCTTGGGTTCGAGAATCTGG
>NZ_JBJZOG010000174.1:0-7755 GCF_047200535.1 Micromonospora mangrovicola
TAGAGACTTGGTCCAGGACCGGTGTCCGGCCAGACTCGGTCCAGGTGCCCGGCGAGACGCTCCCACATTGCGGCTGCCCACCGGTGTCATTGGTGTGGCTCTCTCATGGCCTGCGGTCTCGCCGGGCACCGCGCGAGGAGTGGCTGGAAAGGGGTTTGTTCTGCTCGAAGTAGCGGTGCCCTCCTTGCTGACAACTCCGTCGAGTTCAGCCAAGGGAGGCGCCGATGCGCGTGATCATCGGGATGGACCCGCACAAGGGTTCAGCCACCATCGAGGTCGTCGACGAACGCGGTCGGGTGCTCGCGGTGGGCCGCTTTGGGACTGACAAGGCCGGCTACGCCGACATGCTCGCCGCTGGCCGCAAGTACGCCGATCGGGTCTGGGCGGTCGAGGGCTGCAACGGCATCGGCAAACACATCGCCCACCGCCTGGTGCACGACGGTGAGACGGTGCTCGACGTGCCCGCGAAACTGTCGGCGCAGGTGCGGGTGTTCGCCACCGGCAACGGCCGCAAAACCGACCCGGTGGATGCGCACTCGGTCGCGATGGTGGCGCTATGCAGCCGGAATCTGGTGCAGGTTCAGGTCGACGCGGACCTGCAGGTGATGGGCATGCTCGCCGATCGGCGTGACGAGCTGGGCCGCGCCCGAACCCAGACCATCAACCGGCTGCACCGGTTGCTGCTGGAACTGTTACCCGGCGGGGCGAAGAAGTTCCTGTCCGCGGCGCAGGCCCGCGCGTTGATCGCCACGGTCAAACCCCGCGACATCGTGGGCAAGACCAGACGCCGCCTCGCCGTCGAGCTCATCGGTGAACTCGAGGGCATCGACGAGAAGATCAAAGCCGCGGACAAGGATCTGAAGGCCCTGGTGATCGCCCGCGGCTCCACCCTGATGGACTTGCACGGTATCGGCCCCGCCGGGGCCGCCCGGCTGCTGGCAGACGTCGGAGACATCAGCCGGTTCGCCGACCGCGACCGGTTCGCCTCCTGGAACGGCACCGCCCCGCTGGACGCCTCCTCCGGCGACCAGAAGCGTCACCGTCTCTCCCGCGCTGGCAACCGGCGGATCAACCGCACGCTGCACATCATGGCCGTGGTCCAGCTGCGCAACCGCACGCAAGGACGCGCCTACTTCGACGCGAAAAAGCCGCCGGGAAGACTTCGATGGAAGCCATGCGCGCCCTCAAACGACGGTTGTCCAACGTGGTCTACGCACGCATGGTCGCCGACGAGAGGAGAAGAGATGCGGCGGACCCGGGAGGGCAATCGGGGACGACTCTGCAATCCAGCGTGACCGACCTGACCCCGAACATCGGCCCTTCGGACAAGCCACTTCCCGGACCCGCCACCAACCACCCTAAACCCTTGGCGTCAGCGGCGCCTTGACATTAAGGGGTGCCGTGAGTGGATGGCGCCGGCCTGTTGAGCGGAGGTGCCGGTGCTGACGCCTTCGGGTCCGCCGAAGAGGTCACCGCGCAAGAAGCCCTGGCCAGAGGGCTGCGGGTGCGATTCGAGTCTCAGCTTGCAGAATCCAAACCGACGCCAGCACGACAGAGCTCAGTGCCCTACGTCGATGCGGCAAGACTGTCCCGACTGGCGTCAGCGAGCCCCTCCGCCCTCCTCGATGTGGCTGGCGCCATGCGCCGTGCGGGACGTCGGGTATCAGACGCTGCCCGCACTGGTCGCACAGGTCGGCGACGAGGACCATGACCTCATGGCGAGGTCGCTGAACGACGTGCAGGCCAACGTCTTGGTGCTGGGCGCGCTGGGCCGACTGGCCCGCCAAGGATTGCTGGACCAGCCCGCACCGGTCGACGACCCCGTCGCCGCCGCCTGTCAACGACTCCTGATCGCCACGGGACTGCTGGCGCCGGATCCGGTACGCCCGAACGAATCGCTGGCGGCCGTGCTGCCGCCCGGCGTACCGCTAGCGGCCCTCGGCGGTTACGTCGCCGCCACGCTGCAGCTGGCGACGGCGCTTTCCGCCGGTGCGACGACATGGTCGCCGGACGAGCCGGAGGTAGTCCGTTTCTTCGGCCAGGCCAACGGGCCGGCGGTCAACCACATCCTCGCGCAGCTGCTCACCGACGTACCGGGTTTCCCCGACCGGCTGGACCGCCCGGGGGCGGCGTTCCTCGACGTCGGGGCGGGTGCCGCCGGCATCAGCATCGGGCTGTGCCGCCGGCACCCCGAGCTGGCGGCGGTGGGGCTCGATATCAATCCACTCTCGGTCCGCGTCGCCCGCAGCGCGGTGGCCACCGCCGGCCTGAACGACCGGATCGAGGTACGCGAACAGTCCGTGACAGACGTCTACGAGGTCGGCGCGTACGACCTCCTCTGGGTTCCCCAGCCGTTCCTGCCACCGGCCGTGCTGGCCGCCGCCCTGCCCCGGCTGCGCCGCAGTGCCCGCCCCGGTGCCGTCCTGGTGATGGGCTCGCCGCGGCACCCGGCGACACGGTGCCGGGCGCGGCGGCCGACGTCGAGTACCTGCTGCTGGGCGGGGGCGGCATGGCCCCGGCCGAGGCGGCCGACCTGCTAACCGGTGCAGGCTTCGTCGACGTCCGGGCGGTGACCCGCTTCCCCGCCCCGCTGATGGTCGCCCGCCGCGGCGAGGAGAACTGATGGGGACCGCTCCCGCGACCTGACGCTACCGCGGCTGCCCGCCGGCTGGCCCGCGGCCGCCGCCTTGGCCAGCACAAGCTCGTCTCCCGGTCGCACCGTACGCTCGTTCCCGGCATTCATGAGCCATGAGTCGACTACCCCGCGCCCACAACACTTGTTCCAGTTCTCGCGTGCTGCGGGCTCCGGTGGGATCGGGGCGGAGGCGCTGACCGCAATTCCGACTCCCGACCTGGGCATGATCTTGCCATTTATCCGGATCTGGCATGCTCGAGACGCGGGAGCGGACGTGGCTTGGAGGAGTGCGGGATCAGCGCGGGCCGGAGCGTGCCCACCAGGCAGCGGCCTCGGCCCGACTACTGGCTCCGACCTTGTCTCGCCCGCATTCCAGGTGCTTGCGTACTGTGCGTTCGGTGATTCCCAGACGGTGCCCAATTCGCTGGTTGGTCCACCCCCGCGCCACCAAGGCAAGGACGTCCCGCTCGCGAGGCGTGAGCCGATCACCCTCCGCCGGCTCGGCGGCGACCAACCGGGCAGTCGCCGCGTCCAGTTCCATGCGGAAGGCCAACGCGCTGGCCAACGGCTCCCGCACGAGGGCGAGCGCGCGCATGTCGTCGTCGGCAAAGTTGCGTCGTCGGCGGTGCAGGCCGAGAAAGATGACCCGGTCCGGCCACGCGCCTAGGTGCAGCCCCGCTGGGTAGCGCCCGTCGGTCCAACCGTGCATCCGGTGGTAGGTCTCGGTGTCCCAGAACCGATGCAGGTCGACGTAGTCGCTGACCCGCTGCCCCTCACGGCGGCCGGAGCCGAGGTCAAGAAAGCACGGGTGCCGGACGGCCACCGCACGGGCGGCCTCGATGTAGTCCCGCGGCAACGGCTCGGCACCCCATACCGTGACGGTCACCTCGTCGAGGGCGCCGGCCGTCAGATCCCACCGCGTGAAGCCCACTCCCGCGTCCACGTCTAGCAGCCGCCCGACGGAAGCGATGAACGGTTCCACGTAATCGTCGCCGGCGGCCGCGCGTCGGGCCGCGTCCACGCTGGCGCGGATTAGCGCCTCGTCCCGTCGCATGTGCCCTCCGACGATGAACTGTGCGTCGAAACTGAGTGTGACAACCAGCCCAGTGACCGGCAAGCAGGCGTTCGGCTAGTGGCGGTTGCGACACTGCCTGGACCCGCTGGCGGAGCGGACGATGCTGGCAGCGGGCACGAGGGGGGCCCACATTGGGAAGGACAGCGTGATGGCACCCAGGAGATTGCTACCTGCCCTCGCCGCGCTGGCGGTGACCTTGACCGCACCCCCGGCTGCCGCTGCGGCTCCGGCGACCGTCACGCTGGTGGTGGACCGGGACAGGGCGCAGTGCGGCAGCGCGGACTTCACATCGATCCAGGCGGCGGTGGACGCGGCTCCGGCCGGCGCCGTGGTTCGGGTCTGCCCGGACATCTATCCAGAGAGCGTACGGGTCGACAAGCCGCTGACTCTGTGGGGCCAGCCGGACAGCGCCGAGGCCGTGGATTGTTTCGCCACCACCGCGACGGCGGCGGACGACCTCGACCCTACCCAGCAGGTGATCATCGACCCGCCCGGGGACGGCTTCACCGTCGCGGTGGACATGAGCGCTCCTGACGTCACGCTCGCCGGGTTCGTCGTCCAGGGCGCCTCGGTCGGCGTCGACCTGGGCGACCACTTCGCGGGGAACCGCATGCATCACAACCTGATCCGGTTGAACACCCTGTTCGGCATAGACTTCGGCGCCTCGGGCGGCATCGAGTCCCGGGTAGACCACAACTGTCTGCGGGACAACCGGTGGGGACTGGTGTCGGAACTCGACGACGACACTCTCTGGGCGCTGCCGGTGATTGGCGACGAACGCGGCGCTTGGAACGCCCGCGACTTGATTACGGCGCGGATCGACCACAACCGAACGTTCCGCAACCTCGTCGGCATCGACGTCGCCGGCCCCGGTTGGCGGATAGACGTCGCCATCGACCACAACGCCTCCCGGGAGGAGTCGTCTGGCATCGTGATGCAGCACGCGACCAATAGCGCCGTGATCGCCAACGAGGTCTCCGGCGCCTCGGGTGCCACTGCCGCGCTCGGCTTCGGCGGCGGCAACACCAACCTGACCGTCGCCGACAACGTTCTGACCGACGGCCGGATCGGCATCGCCTTCCTGCCCAACAACTTCATCGACAAGTTCCCGGAGCCGAGCCGCCGGGTCACGCTCACCGGCAACACCGCGCGCGGCATGGTCTTCAGCGGGATCAACGCCGGTCCGGGCCTGCCCGCCGGCACCGGCAGCCTCCGCGATTCGGTCATCGCCGGCAACGTCAGCAGCGGCAACGGCAACGACGGCATCATCCTGCCGCCCGGCAACACAGGCCTGCAGGTGCGCGACAACCTGACCGATGGCAACCGGCGGTACGGGATCTACTCAGCCGCAGCCGCGGCCGCCAACACATTCACCGGCAACGTCATGACGGGCAACCTCGTGCTGGACGCCCGGGATGACAACCGGGCGGCCAACGTGTGGATGGGCAATCAATGCACCACGGACAGCCCGGCCGGCACCATCTGCGGCGTTCTCTGACCGCACCTGACGGGGCCGCCATCCCGGCGGCCCCCGCCAGGCCCCTATCTGAGCGCCGGTAGACGCCGGCCACTTGCGACATCTCGTCGGGGCACCGCGCGGGACGACCCGCCGACGCGATCGGCTGGGCTCGACGCGGACTCGCCGAACACCCCACCGGCCACCAATCCGCGCGGCTACGTGAGCTGCTGGTGGGGCTGCTGCTCGAGACCGGCGAACCGCGCGCCGCAGCGGCCGAGCGTCGGGTGCGTTCGACAAGCAGCCGACCATCGACAACCTCCGGTCACTGCTGGCGACGGTGGCCGATACCAACCGCGACGAAACCCACACCGAGTGGGCGCTGACTGTGGTACGCGACCGCGTCGCCCGGCAGCCCGGCCACCTTCCTCACCTGATCGACGCGCTGCACCACACCGGCCGTGATGACGAAGCCTGGCACACCGGACTCGCACGCTTGGACGAATTGCCCGCCCGGCAACGCGTCGAACTCCTGCACCGTCGGCAGCAAGGCCATCCAGCCGACGTGCGCGAACCCTACCGGGCACTCGTCAACGCCCACCTGCTGGACTCGCATGACAAGCGCCGCTACGACACAGCCACCACGCTGCTCCGCCATCTGCGTGACGCGTACGCGGCCACCGACGAAACCGACCAGTTCGCTAAATACCTGGACGAATTGCGCGGACAGCACCGGCGCCGGCCGGCGTTCCTGGCCAAGCTCGACGCCGCCCGCCTCCACCCTGACCGGTAAAATGCCCGCCCGTGGCAGTCCGCGTCGACATCGACGCGTTCCGGGAATCCATCCCCACCACGGTGGCCGAGGCCGCGGCTCGGCTGCTGAGTAACGGTAGCGTCGGCGAACTCGAACCGGCCGGCGGCGGCGTCCAAGCCGTCGTCCACAGCCACAACGGCGTCTTCCAACCCTGGATCGGCATCGTCGGCGGCCTCTCCACCACCGACTGCGACTGGGGAACCACTGGCGACGACTGCTGCGCCCACGCCGTCGCCACCACACTTACCGCACTCCACGCCGGCACCGCCTTCTCGGGCGCCGCGACCCCACCCGGCGCCACCCCTGGTGAGCCCGAACACGCCCACTATCTCGAAGCCGGCGACGGCCAGCCCCGGCAAGCTCAGCTGGCCTGACCGGTTCGACGGTAGGCCAGCAGCCCGGCGACGAGGCCGACCAGACCCGGCAGAATCCCGGCGATGCCGTACGCCGTGCCGTTGCCGCTGTCCGTGTCACTGTCGTCGCCGCTGCTGGCTGCAGCGCCTTGAAGATCACCTGATCGGTCTTCGGCAGCGGGCCGAGAGAGACCGCGAACTCCTGGAACTGGCCCGGCTTGATCGCCGCCCCGGCACCGGCGGTCCAGGTGATCTTCGTGACCGCCTCGGTGATCTCACCGTCGTCGCTCTTCACCCCTTCGATGCCACGCGATCAACGTGGGTGACCGATACCACCGTTCCGCCCGACCGGTCAGCCCTTGATCGACCGGTCAGGCATGCTGGTTCTGGAGGTGGAACGCCATGGCACGGACGGCGCCGGAGATGCACAACGAGATCCTTGCGGCTGCGGCGCGGCGTTTCGCATTCGCTGGTTACAAGGGCACCTCGTTACAGGACATCGCCCGCGACGTGGGCTGCTCCAAGGCGGCGGTGCTCTACCACTTCCCCAACAAGGAAGCCCTTCTGTTTGAGCTGATGGCCCCGGCGCTCACGGTAATTCGGGCGCTTGAGGACAGCATCGCCGCCACGGCCGATCCGGCGACCGCCCAGCGGGTCGCCATAGGAGGCTTCGTCGACCTCGCGGTCCAGTTCCGGCGGGAGATGGCCCTGCTGCGGGGCGAGTTCCGGGAGTTGCTCGAGAGCCCCGAGTTCGCACACCTCGAACGGTTCGCCGACCGACTCGTCGACGCGGTAGCCGGGCGTCCCGAACGCCCGGCCGCCCGGATCGCCGCGCGGGTCATGCTCGCCGGGATCGCGGAGACGTCCGGCGACTTCGACGACGTACCCGACGACGAACTACGCGAGACGCTGTTGGCGCTGCTAAGCGGGGCGATCGAGCCCGTCGACTGACCATCCCACCAGGCCCGACGACGAGCAACTTCACAACGCCCGGCACCGAGTCGCAGCGCCCCAACTCGACGGCCCGGTACTCCCGGATCGAGGTCCAGCTCGCCAAGGACCTCGGCGAGGTGACCGCAGACCAGCGAACCGCGTTCGAGAAGTTCGGCGTGGCGGCCGTGATTCGCTCCGGTCGGGAGTTCGCTTCAGCCGAAGCAATCGGTGCGGCGGTCGCCGCGATCGTCCTTGTGGTCACCTTCGAATCGCTGGTGGTGGCCGGGATGACCCTGCTGATGATCGGCGTCGGCGTCGGCATGGCCGGCCTGTTCGCGCTCAGCGGCGTCGTGCTGGCAACCACTGTTCGATCCTCGCCCTGGCGCTGGGCATCGACGACTCGCTCTTGATCACCTCGCGTTACTGGCAGAAGCTGCTCGGCGGAGCAGCGTCGGAGGCGCGGGTCTGCCGGCTGCGCCAGGAACGCTA
>NZ_JBJZOG010000175.1:0-7678 GCF_047200535.1 Micromonospora mangrovicola
AGCCGACCACCCACCCAGGCGCCCACGACACCGCGACATGCCGCAACCCGAGCGGATCGCCCGCCCAGGGGCTCCGGGCGAAGCGACCGAGGCCGCCGGAACGAGCGCGCAGCGGGAAAACGACCGGCAGGGGTTACCCTGACACCATGCAGGCCGTCACCAGCGCGCACCTCGCCCGCCCCGGGCGCCCCGCCGTGGTGGCCCGCACGCTGGCCGAGCTCACCGGCCCCACCCGGGGTGTCATCGAACTGCCGGTACGCCTGATGTGGTGCGGCGAGCGGCTGTTCGACCTGGCCGACCCGGACGACCTGCTCTGGATGTACGAGAACGTGCTGCGGGAGACCACCCGGGTCGAGGACCTGCGGGCCCTGATCAACGGGCGGACGTTGCGCCGGGTGTGGCGGCGGCTGAACCTGCCCCGGGGCGTACGCCTGGCGTGGGAGAGCCGGCACCGGGGCCTGCGTACCGCGTGAGCCATCTGCACGACTTCTACCGGGACGTGGCCCGGGTGGCCCTCACCGCCGCGGGCCCGCACCGGTTCGTGCTGGGCGGCGGGGTGGCGTGGGCGGTGCACGGCCTGGTCGTCCGTCCCACCGAGGACGTGGACCTCTTCGCGGATGTGGAGGGGGCGGCGGCCGCGGCCGCGGCCGGGGTGCGGGTGGCCCTGGAGCGGGCCGGTTACCAGGTCGTCGAGGCGGACCCGGACAGCGATCTCGGCGACCTCTTCGACGGGTTCGACCGGGACATGCGGGATTTCGTGGTGACCCGGGACGACCGGCAGATCCGGCTCAGCCTGGCCCGGCTCGACCGGTACCGCAGTCCGGTGGTGATGGACCTCGGCCCGGTGATGGACGTCCGCGACCTGATCGCCAACAAGACCGCCGCGCTGGTCAACCGGCGGGAGGTCCGCGACTACATCGACGTCTCCGCCGCCCTGGACCGGTACGAGGTGTCGGAGCTGCTGGAGCTGGCCCGACAGGTCGACCCGGCGCTGGACCTCGAGGACGTCCGGGCGGCGGGGCGCTACCTGGACCGGGTGCCGGACCGCCGGTTCACCCGCTACGGCCTGAACGCCGGACAGATCGCCGAGGTGCGCCGCCGAATGGCCGCCTGGCCGCGCTGACGGGGCTGGCGGGCGAGCAACGGCCAGGTTCCGGCCGGAACCGACCTGCAGGTGACCGCGGTGTTACGCGGAGGCGGCCGGCGGCGCTGGTGGGGTGAAACACCTCGGGGCAGTGTGGCGCGTGTGACAGCCGGTCGTTATGGTGCGCAACGGCGCCCACGAGGCGTATCCACCCCCATGGAAAGGCACCTCATGACCTCCTCCTCCGGCGCCTCGCGCCGCCAGGTGCTGGCCGTCGCGGCCGCCGCCGCGACCGCCCCCCTGATCGCCGGCGCGCCCGCCCGGGCGGCCTCGCCGAAGGGGCCGAAGACCTGGGACCTGACCGTCCTCGGCACCTCGGACACCCACGGCAACGTCTACAACTGGGACTACTACCGGGACGCCGAGTACGACGACAGCAAGCACAACGACGTCGGCGTCGCGAAGCTGGCCACCCTGGTCAACCAGATCCGGGCCGAGCGTGGCGAGAAGCCGACGCTGGTGCTGGACGCCGGTGACACCATCCAGGGCACCCCGCTGGCCACCTACTACGCCAAGCAGGAGCCGATCACCACCACCGGTGAGACGCACCCGATGGCCAACGCGATGAACGTCCTGAAGTACGACGCCGTCACGCTGGGCAACCACGAGTTCAACTACGGCCTGCCGCTGCTCGCCCAGTGGATCGGTCAGCTCGGTTTCCCGGCCCTGGCCGCGAACGCGATCAACGAGGCGACCGGCAAGCCGGCCTTCCTGCCGTACGTGATCAAGGAGGTCCCGCTCGGCGGGTACGACTCCCCGACCCTCAAGGTCGGCATCCTCGGCCTGACCAACCCCGGTGTGGCCATCTGGGACAGGGCCAACGTCGAGGGCAAGCTGATCTTCGCCGACATGATCGCCACCGCCGCGAAGTGGGTGCCGGTCATGCGGCAGCGCGGGGCCGACCTGGTCATCATCTCCGCGCACGGCGGCGACAGCGGCACCTCCAGCTACGGCCCGGAACTGCCGAACGAGAACCCGGTCGCGCTCATCGCCCAGCAGGTCCCGGGCATCGACGCGATCCTGTTCGGCCACGCCCACAACGAGGTGCCGGAGAAGTTCGTCACCAACACCGAGACCGGCGAGCAGGTGCTGACCTCGGAGCCGTCGAAGTGGGGTCAGCGCCTCACCCGGATGGACTTCACCGTCACCAAGATCAAGGGCCGCTGGCAGGTGCTCAGCAAGTCCGCCACCATGCTGAACACCAACACGGTGGTCGAGGACCCGGCGGTGCTCGGGGCCGTGCGCGGCCAGCACGCCAAGACCGTCGGGTACGTCAACACGGTCGTCGCGCAGTCCACGGAGGAACTGTCCGCCGCCGAGTCGCGGTACAAGGACACCGCGATCCTGGACTTCATCAACCACGTCCAGACCGAGGCCGTCACCGCGGCCCTGGCCGGCACCGCCTACGCGGGCCTGCCGGTGCTGTCGATCGCCGCGCCGTTCAGCCGTACCGCGGTCTTCCCCCAGGGTGACGTGCGCATCCGCGACGTGGCCGGCCTCTACGTGTACGACAACACCCTGGAGGCGGTCGTCATGACCGGCGCCGAGGTGAAGGCGTACCTGGAGTACTCGGCGAAGTACTTCGTCACGCTGCCGGTGGGCGCCACCGTCGACCCGGCCACCATCAGCGACCCGGCGGTGCCGGACTACAACTACGACGTGATCTCGGGTGTCGACTACGACATCGACATCTCGGAGCCGGTCGGCCAGCGGATCACCCGCCTGGTCCTGCCGGGCACCGACACCCCGGTCGCCGCGGACGCCCAGTTCGTCATCGCGGTGAACAACTACCGGCGCAGCGGTGGCGGCAACTTCCCCGGCATCGTGAAGACCCAGGTCTACAACCAGCAGCAGGAGATCCGCCAGCTGCTGATCGACTGGGCGCAGGCCAAGGGCGAGATCCGGCCCGTCGACTTCTTCGTCGAGAACTGGAAGCTGGTCCGCGAGGGCGTGCCGGTCTTCTGACCCGTACCACCTCCGACGGGCCCCGGGTGTCGCACCCGGGGCCCGTCGGCCGTTTCCGGGTCAGGCGGCCCCGTGCCGCAGGTTCCACTCCCCGGGGTCACCGACCCGCTCCGGCAGGTCCCGGCGGGGGTCGGTCTCGGTCGACGCCACCCGGTCCTCCGGATGGACCGCGGGCGGGAGTTCGCCGAAGCGCACATGCCGCAGGAACGCGTACTCCTCGTCGGTGAACGACTCGGCGGGCTCGCTCATAGACTCGATTGTGCGCCGGGCATCAAGAGCCACGGGAGGGGTAAGCGCGCACGACGACCGTCGGCGACGAGGGGACGACAATGCGCGCGGTACGGATGACATCTCCCGGAGTGCTCGAACAGGTGGACGTGCCCACCCCGGAGGCCGGCCCCGGCGAGGTGCTGCTGCGCGTCGGGGCGGTCGGCGCCTGCCACTCCGACCTGCACGTCCTCGACGCGCCGGAGGGAATGTTCCCCATTCCGATCACCCTCGGGCACGAGATCGCCGGCACCGTGGACACCGTGGGACCGGCCGTGGACGGCTGGTCGCCCGGGAACCGGGCCGCCGTGTACGGGATCATCGGCTGCGGCCACTGCCGGGCCTGCCTGCGGGGGCACGAGAACCAGTGCAAGCTCGTACCGCTGGGCGGTATCGGCATCAGCCGCGACGGCGGGCTGGCCGAGTACGTGGTGGTACCGGCGTCCCGGCTGCTGAACGTGGGCGACATGGACCTGACCCAGGCGGCTCCGCTGACCGACGCGGGACTCACCCCGTACCACGCCATCGAGCTGGCCCGGGAGAAGCTACGCCCGGGTACGACCTGCGTGGTGATCGGGATCGGCGGCCTGGGCCACATGGCGGTGCAGATCCTGGTGGCCACCACCGCGGTGCGGATCGTCGCGGTGGACACAAGCGTCGCCGCGCTGGACCTGGCCAGCCGGATGGGCGCCCATGATGTGGTGCAGGCCGGCCCGGAGGCCGTCGACAAGATTCGGGCGATCGTCGGCCCGCCACCGGACGGCGCGGACGTGGTGCTCGACGTGGTCGGTGCGCAACCCACCCTGGACACCGCCCGGCAGGTGGTCGCCACCGGCGGTCAGCTGCTGCTGATCGGGTTGGCCGGCGGCACGCTGCCGGTGCGGCCGGTCGCCGGCGAGCCGCCGACCATACCGCTGGAGACCAGCGTTCAGGTGCCGTTCTGGGGCACCCAGGCCGAACTCCAGGAGGTGATCGCCCTCGCCAAAGGCGGCCAGTTGCACGCCGACGTGCAGACCTTCCCCCTCGAACAGGCGCCGGAGGCGTACGAGGCGCTGCGCCGGGGGGAGATCCACGGGCGGGCGGTCATCGTGCCCTGACCGCTGCGGGGGCCGGCACGACCCGGGCGGGCCCTCAGCGCGTCGTGGTGCCCACCGGCCCGGCCGCCCCGCCGCGCCACGCCGGCAGCCGGCCCAGCAGGGCGAGACCCGCCCGAATCGGACGCCGGGCCAGGGTCTCGTGGAAGCTGGCCTGCCCCAGACAGAACCGGGCGAACATCCGCCACCCCGGCGGGGTCGCGAGCAGCGCGTGGAACACGTCCGGCCGCCGCTCGAAAACCTCCAACAGCCGGTGTCCCGCGCGCATCTCCGGCACCAGCCTGCGCTTTACCTCCCGCGCATACGAGTCCAGGTCACCGGCGGCGACCGCCTCCCCGGCCAGCCGACCGGAGCGCAGGGCGTAGCTGATCCCCTCCCGAGTCCACGGCTCCAGCAGGCCCGCCGCGTCGCCCGCGACCAGCACCCGGCCGCGGCGCAGCGGCGCGTCCTCGGCCCGGCAGCGGGTCAGGTGACCGGAGTCGTGCTCCGGGGTCACCCCGGACAGGCCCAGCCGGGCCACGAAGTCGCGCAGGTAGGCGCGGGTCCGCTCGCCCTCGCCCCGGGTGGCGATGACGCCGACGGTGAGCCGGTCCCCCTTCGGAAAGACCCAGGCGTACGAGCCGGGCACCGGTCCCCAGTCGAGCAGCAGCCGGCCACGCCAGCGGTCCTGCGCGGCGGGCGGCACCGGCAGTTCCAGTTCCAGCCCCAGGTCCACCTGGCGGAAGCGCACCCCGACGTGTCGTGCGGTGATCCCGGAGGAGCCATCGGCGCCGATGACGGTCCGGGCGTGGACCGTCTCGCCGCCGGCCAGCCGCAGGCGTACCTCGTCGGGGTCCTGCTCGACGGCGCGGACCGCGACCCCCTCGCGGATCTCGGCCCCGGCGGCGACCGCGGCCGCCCGGAGGCGGTCGTCGAACTCCTCCCGCCGGACCATCGCCAGCAGCGGCGCGGAGTACCGGCGGGTGAACTCGCGTCGCCCGTCCCGGGTGACCGTGACCCGGTCGACCCGGTCGTGGGCGGGCACCCCGATCCGGTCGGCGACCTCGTCCAGGGAGACACCGATCAGACCGCCTCCGCAGGTCTTGTAGCGCGGATGGGTGGCGCGCTCGACCACCAGCGTACGAACGCCGGCACGGGCCGCGGCATGGGCGGCGGAGAGGCCGGCGGGCCCACCACCGACGACGACGAGATCCCAGATGATCACCGGTGCAGCCTAGGGCACCGTGCGGCGAGCGCACCCGTCGCGCGCCCGGGGAAGGCCCCGATCGGGTGGGCATCATCGGATGCCGCGGGGGTAAGCGGGCTGCGCAGACCGCCCGCCGGGCGGGCGGGTCACGCCGAGGAGGGAAGCGATGCAGCAGGTACAGCTGTCTGAGGTCGAGGAACGGGTGTACCAGGCGGTGGCCGCGCTGGAGGTGCGGGGACACGTCCCCTACCCTGACCTGATCGCCGAGGAGACGGGGATGACGGAGGAGGAGCTGCGCGAGCCGCTGCACCTGCTCACCGAGCGGGGGCTGCTGCACCGCGAGGACTCCCCGATGTCGGGGCTGGACTTCGGCCCGCGGTGGTGCGCACGCCAGATGGCGTGACCGCGCCGTTTGCCCCGTGGGGGGGCCGGGTAGCGATCGGGGATACGTGATCGACGGTCTTCAGGGGGCACGATGAGCACGGACCGGTCGTCGGCTCCGGCGGAGAGCGCCGGGTACGACGGCCGGCGGCGCTGGCAGGCACTCGGCGTCGGCCTGGTCGCCGCGTTCATGACCCTGCTGGACGTCAGCATCGTCAACGTCGCTGTCCCGTCGATCGACCGGGCCGTGCACGCCACGCCCAGCGACCTGCAGTGGGTGCTGTCCGGGTACGCGCTCACCTTCGGCCTGGTGCTGGTGCCGGCCGGACGGTTCGGCGACGCCCGCGGCCGGCGCACCGCGTTCGTGGTCGGGGTGGCCCTGTTCACGCTGACCAGCGCCCTCGCCGGGCTGGCCCGCTCGCCGGAGTGGCTGATCGCCGCCCGGCTTGTTCAGGGCGCCGCCGCCGGGTTGGTCACTCCCCAGGTGACCGGCATGATCCAGGAACTGTTCCGGGGCGCCGAACGCGGCCGGGCGTTCGGGCTGCTGGGCGCCACCATCGGCATCTCCACCGCGGTCGGCCCGCTGCTCGGCGGCCTGCTCATCCAGCTCGGCGGCGAACAGCACGGCTGGCGGTGGGTGTTCTTCGTGAACATCCCGGTCGGCGTCGTGGCCGTGCTGCTGGGCTGGCGGCTCATGCCGGCCCGCCCCACCGGTCAGCCGGACCGGCACCGGCTCGACCCGATCGGGGTACTGCTGCTCGGCGTCGGGGTGACCCTGGTGCTGCTGCCGCTGGTCCAGCGGCAGCAGTGGCACGGCCCGGAGAAATGGTTGCTCATCCCCGCCGGGCTGCTCTTCCTGCTCGGCTTCGGGGCCTGGGAACGGCGCTACGCGCGGCACCGGCAGCCCCTGTTCGACCTGCGGCTGTTCGGGCTGCGCTCGTACACCCTGGGCGCGTTGATCGGGCTGGTCTACTTCGCCGGCTTCACCGCGATCTTCTTCATCTTCACGCTCTACCTGCAGATCGGCCTGGGCTACAGCGCGCTGATCGCCGGCCTGGCGATCACCCCGTTCGCGCTCGGCTCGGCGGTCGCGTCGGCGCTGGGCGGCCGGGTGGTCACCCGCTACGGCCGGCCGCTGGTCGCCGCCGGGCTGCTGGCGGTGGCGGTCGGCCTGATCGCGACGGACCTCGTGCTGCACGGTATCCAGCACGGCCCGGTGCCGTTGCGGACCGCGGTGCCGCTGCTGATCGCCGGGCTCGGCAGCGGACTCGTCATCGCGCCGAACCAGACCCTCACCCTGTCCGAGGTGCCGGTGCGGCAGGCCGGCAGCGGGGCGGGCATGCTCCAGACCGGACAGCGGATCGGTTCCGCCGCCGGCATCGCGGCGGTCGGCGCCCTGTTCTTCTCGACACTGGCCCGTACCCGGGGCGACTGGTCGAGCGCGTTCCGGCATTCGCTGCTGCTGGCCACCGGGATCATCGTGCTGGCGCTCGCCACGGCAGTGGTCGACATCGTCGCGGGACACCGCCGCTCCGGCGCCACCCCCTGAGGCGGAGGCCGTGCCCGCCTACGCTCCGCCGGGGATACGCCGCTGGCCGGCGCCCCGTGTCGGGGTGCCGGCCAGCGGTGGTGTTGTGTGAA
>NZ_JBJZOG010000176.1:0-7533 GCF_047200535.1 Micromonospora mangrovicola
CTGAGGAGGCGGGACGCATCGCCGAGGGCATCATCGAGGCCGCCGAGTGCTTCCACGGCCGGCTCCCGGAGGCGTTCGGCGGTTTCGAACGCGAGTTGACCCGGCATCCGGTCCAGTATCCGGCCGCGAACAGCCCGCAGGCGCTGGCCACCGGAGCGCCCCTGCTGCTGGTGCGCACCGTGCTCGGCCTCGAGCCGTATGAGGAGGACCTGGTGGTCGCGCCGGCACTGCCCGAGCGGTTCGGCCGCCTCGAACTGCTCGACATTCCCGGCCGGTGGGGCCGGGCCGACGCCATCGGGACCGCGGCCCACCCGGAGCCGGTGGAGCGCCGGCCGGTGACGGAGGTGGCCTCCACGGGCTGACCACGGTCACCGCCGGGGCCGCACCAGCCCCGTCTCGTACGCCAGCACCACGGCCTGAACCCGGTCGCGCAGCCCCAGCTTGGTCAGCACGTGCCCGACGTGGGTCTTGATGGTGGTCTCGCTGACCGACAGCGCCCGGGCGATCTCGGCGTTGGACAGTCCCCGCGCCACCTGCACCAACACCTCGCGCTCCCGTTCGGTCAGCGCGTGCAGCTCCTTCGGCGGGGCGGCCGCCGGGTCGGGCAGCACGTCGGCGAACCGGTCGAGCAGCCGGCGCAGGATCCGCGGCGCCACCACCGCCTCCCCGGCGGCCACCGTCCGGATCGCGGTGACGAGGTCCTCGGCGGGCACGTCCTTGGCCAGGAAGCCGCTCGCCCCGGCCCGCAACGCGCCGACGACGTACTCGTCGAGGTCGAAGGTGGTGAGGATGAGCACCCGCACCGGCAGCCGGGCGTCCACGATCGCCCGGGTCGCCGCCACCCCGTCCATCCGGGGCATCCGGATGTCCATCAGCACCACGTCCGGCAGCAGCCGGCGGGACAGCTCCACCGCCTCCAGGCCGTCCCCGGCCTCGGCCACGATGTCCAGGTCGTCCTCAGTGCCCAGCACCATCCGGAAGCCGGCACGCAGCAGCGGCTGGTCGTCGGAGAGTAGGATCCGGATCGGCCGTTCCGTCGCCCCGCTGTCGGTCATCCGTCTTCCCTCGTCGGCGCTCATGCCGGGACCGTCCCGGCGGACTCGACCGGGACGCGCGCGTGCGTCCGGACGCCGCCGCCGGCCCGCGGACCGGTCCGCGGCACCCCACGGTAGAGGGCGACCCGTCCCCGCGTCCCGACCAGGCCGTGCCCGATCCGATCGGCCGCCGGTGCCGGGCCCGGACCGGTGTCGGTCACCTCCGCCGCCGGGAAACCGTCGGTCCGGGTCATGCCACGACGCTGGCCGCCGCCCGGCGCGATCCGTCGCCGCCGGTGTCGTGGCCCGCCGCCTCCTCGGGGAGAAGGGTCACTCGTCGGCGCCGGGGACGACCGGCCGGGACCGGGCGTCGGTCAGCGGGTCACCCGCACCGGAGGCCGGGAACGGCGGCGGCGTGCCGCCGAAACTCGGGCAGAGCGCCTGGTGGCTGCACCAGTCGCAGAGCCGGCTGGGGCGGGGACGGAAGTCCTGGCGCGCGATGGCCTGCTCGATCGCCTGCCACAGCGCGACCACCGTGCGCTCGAATCGCACCAGCTCGTCCGCGTCCGGGGTGTAGTCGCAGACCTCGGCGTCCTTGAGGTAGAGCAGCCGCAGCACCCGCGGCACCACGCCCCGGGTCCGCCACAGCACGAGGGCGTAGAACTTGAGCTGGAACAGGGCCCGCGCCTCGAACGCCTCCCGCGGCGCCCCGCCGGTCTTGTAGTCGACCACCCGCAGCGCGCCGTCCGGGGCCACGTCGAGCCGGTCCAGGTAACCCCGGATCAGCAACTCCTCGTCGACCACTGCGGAGATCAACGCCTCCCGCTCGGCCGGCTCCAGCCGGCGCGGGTCCTCCACCGCGAAGTAGCCCTCCAGCAGCCCCGCCGCCGAGCGGAGGAACTCGGCCGGCCCGGCGGTGTCGCCGTCGGCGAACAGGCTCGCCAGCTCCGGCTGCTCGGTGATCAGCCGGTCCCACTGCGGGGCCACCAGGTCGCCGGCCGACTCCGGGGTCCGCGCCGCGGCCGGCAGGTCGAACAGCCGCTCCAGCACCGCGTGCACCAGCGTGCCCCGCGCCTGCTCGACGGTGGGTCGCTCGGGCAGCCGGTCGATGCTGCGGAAGCGGTAGAGCAGCGGACAGGTCTTGAAGTCCGCCGCCCGCGACGGCGACAGCGATGCCCGCACCGTGGGCGGCGGCACCGCCGAGCTGGGGTTGTCGCAGGTTTCCTGCGCGTCGGTCACCGGTTCCGCCGTCATGTCCGAAAGGTTAGGGCACGGGTGTGACAGGGCCGTCGCCGCCGCGCCGGAGCATGATCCGCGCCGCGTAGCATCGACCCGGTGGAGCAGGGGAACCGACGGCCGCGCCGTACCCGGCTGACCGTCGCCCGGGTCGGTGGGGTGCCGCTGCGTGTCGACGCCTCGATGCTGCTGCTCACCGCGCTCGTCACCGTCCTGTACGCGGCCCTCGCCCGCCGCCAGCTCGACCTCGGCCACCTCGGCGGCTACCTCGTCGGCCTGGGCTTCGCGGTCTCCCTGCTCGGCTCGGTGCTGCTGCACGAGCTGGGGCACGCGCTGACCGCCCGCCGGTACGGCATCGGTGTGCGGGGGATCACCCTGGAACTGCTCGGTGGGTACACCGAGATGGACCGGGACGCCCCCAGTCCCAAGGTCGACCTGCTGGTCTCCCTCGCCGGCCCGGCAGTCTCCGCGGTGCTCGGCGGGGCCGCCGTGGCCGCCACCCTCGCCCTGCCCGTCGGCACCCTCGCCCACCAGCTCGCCTTTCAGCTCGCGGTCTGCAACGTGGTGGTCGCCGCCTTCAACAGCCTGCCCGGGCTGCCGCTGGATGGTGGCCGGGCGCTGCGCGCCGCCGTGTGGGCACTCACCCGTGACCGGCACCGGGGCACCGAGGTGGCCGGCTGGATCGGCCGGGCCGTCGCCGTGGCCACCCTGGCCCTGGTGGCCCTGCTCACCCTGCGTCGGGCGATCGCGCCGCTCGCCCTGCCCCTGATGCTGCTCGTCGCCGTCACCCTCTGGCGGGGCGCCGGCCAGTCCATTCGGCTCGCCCGGATCAGCCGTCGCCTTCCGCTGGTCGACCTGGCCCGGCTGGCCCGCCCGGTGTTCCCGGTGCCCAGCGGCACCCCCCTCGCGGAGGCGCAGCGCCGGTGCGCCGCGGCCCCGCCCCCGGGGCTCGCGCTCGCCGTGGTCGACGGCGCCGGGCGACCGGTCGCCCTGGTCGACCCGGCCCGCGCCGAGGCCGTACCCCCGGAGCGGCGGCCGTGGCTCGCGGTGGACGCGGTCTCCCGGGACCTGGACGGCCTGCCCGCCCTGCCGGTGGGCGCGGACGGCGAGCACGTGCTGGAAACCGTACGCACCCACCCGGGCGCACAGTACGTCGTGACGGCAGGCGAAGATGTCGTCGGCGTTCTGCACATCGCGGATCTGGCTCAGCTCCTGGAACCCAAACGGAAGACGAACACGTGACCGCACATTCCTCCGCCGCCCCGGCCCTGCCTCCAGTGCACCGGGGGCCGTTCCGCCCCGGCGACCGGGTGCAGCTGACCGACCCCAAGGGGCGGATGCACACCGTGACGCTGGAGCCCGGCAAGGAGTTCCACACCCACCGGGGGATCCTCAAGCACGACACGCTGATCGGCCTGCCTGACGGCAGTGTGGTCACCACCGCCGGCGGCGGGACCGCGTTCCTGGCCCTGCGGCCGCTGCTGTCGGACTACGTGCTCTCCATGCCGCGCGGCGCCCAGGTGATCTACCCGAAGGACTCCGCCCAGATCGTCGCCATGGGCGACATCTTCCCCGGTGCGAAGGTCCTCGAGGCCGGCGCCGGCTCCGGCGCGCTCTCCTGTTCCCTGCTGCGCGCGGTCGGCACCGAGGGCGAGCTGCACTCCTGGGAGGTCCGCGAGGACTTCGCCCAGATCGCCCGGCGCAACGTCGAGGCCTTCTTCAACGCCCCACACCCGGCCTGGCGGCTGCACGTCGGCGACGTCGCCGAGTGTCAGGAGACCGGTTTCGACCGGATCATCCTGGACATGCTCACCCCGTGGGAGACCCTCGACATGGTCGAGCGGGCGCTCGTCCCCGGCGGCGTCTTCATCGGGTACGTGGCCACCACCCCGCAGCTGTCCGAGCTGGTCGAGGCGCTGCGCGAGCGTGGCGGCTGGACCGAGCCGCGCGCCTGGGAGTCGCTGGTGCGGGACTGGCACGCCGAAGGGCTGGCCGTCCGCCCCGACCACCGGATGATCGCCCACACCGCGTTCCTGGTCTCCGCCCGCAAGCTCGCCCCCGGCGTCACCGCGCCGCCCCGGCGGCGCAAGCCCAGCAAGGGCACCGAGGCGTACGTCCAGCGGCGGCAGGCGCTGCGGGAGGCGGAGGCGGCCCGGCAGGCGGCGGCCGAGGCGGAGCAGGAGACTGACCGGCCGTGACCCGGCGCGGGTGGATCGTGTGTCCCGGCGGGGGCGGCACCGGAGGGGCGGAGAGGGCGGCATGAGCGAGCGGATCATCGAGCACCGCGCCCGTCCCGGCGGGTGGGGCCGGCGGCGGCACGGACACCGGGAGGCGCTGGCATGAGCAGGCCCGGCTACGGCAACGGCGATCTGCCCGCGGTCTTCCCCGACTGGTCGCCCTACGCCGACCTGGAGTCGGCGGCCCGGGCGTACCTGCGCGACCCCGACATCGCCCTGGACGCCCTCGGCGGGGTGCTGCGCGGAGCGTCCGTGCTCGGCTTCACCCTGGAGCGCTTCGTCAACGAGGTCAACGGTGTCTGGCAGGAGGTCGTCGTCTGCGACGGCAGCCGGCTCATCCTCTGGCACGGCGAGGACGTGCCGCCGGGGGAGGGGCCGCCCGGCTCGATGACCTCTTCGCTGCGGGTGGTGCCGGTCTCCACGGTCACGGAGGTCGGCTGCCGCCGGCGGCTCACCCGTGCCGACAACGGTGAGGTCCGGGTCGACAGCATCGACGTCTACCTGCTGCTCACCTCGCTGGACGAGGCGCCGCCGGGCGACGAGATGGCCGGCGCGCCCCGGCACGACGCGCTGCGCTTCGGCAAGACGCTCGACGACGGCGGAGCCGGCCAGATCGCCCGGTTGGAGGAGTTTGCCCGACTTGTTGCCTCGGTGGTCGGTCGTCCCGTGCTCTGAGACGCTCGCGGGCCGGGGACGCTCCCGTCCCGGCCCGCGCCGCGATCCGTCAACCGGTCAGTCGTCGGCCTCCGGGCCGGCCACCTCGACGCCGTCGCCGCCGCGCACCACGTGGATGCACTCGCCCGGGCACTCCTTCGCCGAGTCGATCACCTCGAGACGCAGGTGCTCCGGCACGTCGACCCGGGCGCCCGCGGCCTGCCTCAGCTCGCCGTCGGTGCCCTTGACGTACGCCAGGCCGTCGACGTCGAACTCGAAGACCTCGGGCGCGTACTGCACGCACAGCCCGTCGCCGGTGCAGAGGTCCTGGTCCACCCAGACCTGAAGCTGGTCCGTCGCGACGTCGGTCACGAAGCACCCCCCATGTTCTCCCGTCCCACGCCACGACGGTACCCGAACGCCCGTACCCGCCCGTCGACCAGCCCTTGGCGATCAAGCTTCGGTGACGAGCGCGTTGCGTGGGACCGAATCGAGCTCATAGCGGCTAGTGTTAGCTCAGAACGTTCAAGCCCCCCGGGGAGGTGGGACGTGGCACGCAGCGACGACGCGGACTCGCGCGCCGCACGGTGGGAGAAGGAGGCCCACGATCTCTCCACGCAGGTCGCGTTCCTGCAAGAGGAACTCGCCCTGGTGCGGCGCAAGTTGACCGAAAGCCCCCGACACGTCCGGCAGCTCGAGGAGCGGCTGGCGGCCACCCAGGCCCAGTTGGCGCGGCTGACCGAGAACAACGAACGGCTCGTGAGCACCCTCAAGGAGGCTCGCGCGCAGATCGTGACGCTCAAGGAGGAGATCGACCGCCTCGCGCAGCCGCCGAGTGGTTACGGCGTCTTCCTGGCGAAGCACGACGACGGCACGGTGGACGTCTTCACCGGCGGGCGCAAGCTCCGCGTCGCCGTCTCGCCCTCGCTGGAGGTCGACGAGCTGCGCCGTGGCCAGGAGGTCCTGCTCAACGACGCGCTCAACATCGTCGACGCGCTCGGCTACGAGCGGGTCGGTGAGGTCGTGATGCTCAAGGAGGTGCTCGTCGGACCGGGCGACGCCCCGGGTGACCGGGCGCTGGTCGTCTCCCATTCCGACGAGGAGCGCATCGTGCACCTCGCCGAGACCCTCATCGGCACGCCGATAAGGGCCGGCGACTCGCTCATGATCGAGCCCCGCTCGGCGTACGCGTACGAGCGGATCCCGAAGAGCGAGGTCGAGGAGCTGGTTCTGGAGGAGGTGCCCGACGTCGACTACGAGGACATCGGTGGCCTCCAGGCGCAGATCGAGCAGATCCGCGACGCGGTGGAGCTGCCCTTCCTGCACGCCGACCTGTTCCGCGAGCACCAGCTCCGGCCGCCGAAGGGCATCCTGCTCTACGGCCCGCCGGGCTGCGGCAAGACGCTGATCGCCAAGGCGGTGGCCAACTCCCTGGCAAAGAAGATCGCCGAACGGCGCGGCGAGGAGAAGCACACCAGCTTCTTCCTCAACATCAAGGGCCCCGAGCTGCTCAACAAGTACGTCGGAGAGACCGAGCGGCACATCCGGCTGATCTTCCAGCGAGCCCGGGAGAAGGCCGGCGAGGGCACCCCGGTGATCGTGTTCTTCGACGAGATGGACTCGGTCTTCCGCACCCGCGGTTCCGGCGTCTCCTCCGACGTGGAGAACACCATCGTCCCGCAGCTGCTCAGCGAGATCGACGGCGTCGAGGGCCTGGAGAACGTCATCGTCATCGGCGCCTCCAACCGGGAGGACATGATCGACCCGGCGATCCTGCGCCCCGGCCGGCTCGATGTGAAGATCAAGATTGAGCGGCCGGACGCCGAGGCGGCCAAGGACATCTTCTCCAAGTACATCCTCGCGGGCCTGCCGCTGCACGCGGACGACCTGGCCGAACACGGCAGCGACCCGCAGGCCACCGTGGCGGCGATGATCGACGCGGTCGTCCTGCGGATGTACTCGGAGACCGAGGAGAACCGCTTCCTCGAGGTCACCTACGCCAACGGCGACAAGGAAGTCCTCTACTTCAAGGACTTCAACTCCGGCGCGATGATCCAGAACATCGTCGACCGGGGCAAGAAGATGGCTATCAAGGAGTTCCTCACCTCCGGGCGCAAGGGGCTGCGCCTGCAGCACCTTCTCGACGCCTGCGTCGACGAGTTCCGCGAGAACGAGGACCTGCCCAACACCACCAACCCGGACGACTGGGCGCGAATCTCCGGCAAGAAGGGCGAGCGGATCGTGTACATCCGCACCCTCGTCTCCGGCGGCAAGGGCGCCGAGGCCGGGCGGTCCATCGAGACCGCCAGCAACACCGGCCAGTACCTCTGACCGACGACGAACGGGCCCGGGGGGGGGGGGGGGGGGGGGGG
>NZ_JBJZOG010000177.1:0-7264 GCF_047200535.1 Micromonospora mangrovicola
GCGATGGCCGCCACGCCAGTGGCAGCCATCGTTTAACACCAGTCACCTAGACGCGGAGTCCGCCTCGCCGACGCCGATCCAGCCGGCCTTGAGAGCCACTTGCGACGTCGATCGGCGTGGAAGTCCCACCAGCCCATGCCTCAGGCTCCGCCTCCCGTCGTCCTCATCGCCGCGCCGAGTGCCTGCGCGCCCGGCGCGCGGCGAGCACCCCTGGGTCCGTCCGCATGTGCGGCGGGACGACGAACTTGGGCGCGTTGAACAGCACCACGCACACCTCGCCGCAGACGCAGGCCAGGATCACCAGCACGGCGGCGACTACGGCGCCCGCCCGGAACCCGCTCAGCTCCCCGCCGGTCAGCCCGACGAGCAGCAGCACGTCGGCGGCCCAGAGGGACGCCACCGTGAGGTTCAGGGACCGCACCTCGCCACGCCGGACGTCCTTGCCGAAGGGCAGGAAGGCGAAGGTGTTCATGAAGAAGCCGACCAGCTCGGCGTTCCGCCACAGCTGGACCGCCTTGAAGGTCATGAACGCCGGCCCCAGGGTGAAGAAGGCGATGAGGTAGTACGCCATCGCAGTGGTTCCTTCCAGATCCTGTCCGCTACCGGTCCGCGCCGGGCGGCGGAGCGGGCTTGCCATCCTGCCCGCGCAACCGCCCGGCGCGCTACCCCCTCGATCAGCCGAACCAGCCCTTGACCTTCTTCCATCCCTTCGACATGGCGTTGTTGACCGTGCCGGTGGCGATGATCCCGGTCACCGCTCCGGCGGCGGCGCCGATGGCCCCGCCGACGACCGTTCCGACGGGTCCGCCGACGGCCGTGCCGATACTCGCCCCCAGGGTGGCCCCGAGTTTGGTCGCGCCGATCACCACGTAGGTGTCCACGACCGTCTCGGCTGTGGTCAGTGGGATGTCACCGTCCGTGGCCTTGTAGTTCGCCATCCAGGTGAAGGCGAACCCGCCGACCCCGAGACCTCTGCCCGCCCATCTCACCGCGCCGCTCCGGCCGATGGCGCCCATCCGGGCCACCCCCGGGTACTTCTGCAGCGCCCGGAGGGTCTTGGCGCCCTGGCTGCGGGTCGCCGCGTCCGCGCCCCAGCGCATGTCCCGGCCGGCCTTCGAGGTGATGTCACCCGCGGCGCCGAACCCTTCCTTGATGTAGGCCCCGGACGTCATCAGTCCGTTCCCCGCGTTGCAGAAGTAGTTCCAGTCGGACTCGATGCCGCAGTTCGCCGAGAAGGACACCAGCGGCACCGGGTCGGGGCCGTACAGAAGCGGCGGCGGGCTCGGCGGACCGTATACGGGACCGCCGCACGGCGCGAGGGGCGGCACACCGCAGCTCGGCGGGCCGTACACGACGCCGCCACCACCGCCGCCACCACCGCCGTGGTGACCGCCTCCACCACCACCACCGCCGCCTCCACCACCACCACCGCCGCCGTGGTTCATCTGGTACTCGGGGCACTGCGGGTTGGTCAGGCTCGGGCACGGCGCGGCCGGCCCGGGCGGCGGCTTGTTGCAGAACGAGGGGTCAACGTCGCACCGGGTGCGCCCGGTGGGATCGCTGAACGTCACCGGGTTGTTGCCGGAGTACGAGTACCCGTTGAGCGACTGCGTGTCCTCGGCCTCCAGCACCGGGTCGACGCTGATGAACTGCCCGATCCCGGGGTCGTACTCCCGGGCGTCGAGATGGGTCAGCCCGGTGTTCTTGTCCGCGGTCTTGCCGAGGAACCCCTTGTCGTCCGGCCAGTCCCCGCCGCTCGTCGAGCCGCGTTCGGCGCCGAACGGGGTCATCCGGCGCTTGGTGACCGTCTGCGTGCTGTCCGACGACACGGCCAGGGTCTGGGTGCCGTGCTGGTCGCCGGCCAGGTAGGAGAGCTTGTCGCTGCCGCTCTCGTTGCTGCGCACGGCGATGGTCAGGCTGCCGGAGGAGTAGCTGCGCTGCGCCCAGGTGCTGCCGTCGGCGCGCAGGTGCAGCTCGGTGCTGCCGGTGTACAGGATCCGCTCGCCGCTGTCGGTGCTGCGGATGAGCAGGTTCCCGTCGGCGTCGTACAGGTAGCGGGTGCTCGTGCCTCCCTCGGTGAGCGTGTCGAGTCTGCCGTCCGTCGACCACTGCAGGTCCTGGTCGGCGCCGGAACCGGGCCGCCGGGTGGTGTTGCCGGAGTCGTCGTAGCCGTAGGAGGCGTCGGGGGCGGCGCAGTCGCCGCTGGTGCTGGTGCCGGTGAGGGCGTGCGCGCGGCTGCTCCCTCCCTGGTAGCAGTAGGTGGTCGTAGTGTCGCCCGTCGCGGTGTGCTGGATTTCGGCGGTGCGCTGGCCCGCGTCCCCGTACTGGTAGTCGGTCCAGTACGGCGCAGGCCCCGACAGAGTGCTCGCGCTCGGGGTGGCGGAGCAGTCCTGCGATTGCGGCGTCCAGGCGCGGGTGAGGCGCCGGTGGCCGTCGTAGCCGAAGCACTGCGTCTCCGCCTGGCTGCTGCCGCCGAGCGTGGTCGGGTCGGCGACGGACGTGATATTGCCGGCCGGGTCGAAGGTGTAGGTGACGTCCATCAGCATGTACGGGTGGGTCTGGTCCGTGACATGGCTGCGGGTCAGCCGGCCGGTGCCCTCCTCGAAGGTGTTGGTGACGTAGACCTTCTTGTGCCCCTCGGTGCTGCCGGTGCCCAGGACGTACTGCTGGGCGCGGCCGAGCGCGGAGTAGTCGGCGTCCAGCAGGTAGCCGGTGGCCCCGGTGATCGAGGTGACCTGGCCGAGCGAGGTGTAGCCGTACTCGATGACCTCGGACGGCAGTCCGCCCAGGGCTGGTTCCGCATTGTTGCTGAGGGTGCCGTCGAGGCGGTAGGCGCTGGAGAAGGAGATCGTGTCCGGCGCCCCTGCGGCGACCAGCGGGTCGGGCTGCGGCAGGGTCAGGGTGGTGCCGGTGGCGCGGCCGAGTGAGTCGTACGACGTGACGGTCTTGGTGTACGCGTCGCCGTTCCGGCCCCCGACATAGCGGGTGTTGGAGGTCTGCCTGCCCTTCAGCAGGGTGTCGTAGGTGTACTCGGT
The DNA here is from genome assembly GCF_047200535.1 of Micromonospora mangrovicola. Classification (NCBI taxonomy): domain Bacteria; kingdom Bacillati; phylum Actinomycetota; class Actinomycetes; order Micromonosporales; family Micromonosporaceae; genus Micromonospora; species Micromonospora mangrovicola. The sequence continues at coordinate 3,036 of NZ_JBJZOG010000177.1, forward strand.
GAGCTGGTGGGCGTCGTCCTTGACGCCGTCCCAGGTCCCGGTGACGCGGCCCAGTTCGTCGTACCCGGTCAGCACGTTGCGGCCGCGCGCGTCGGTGCTCCTGACCAGGTGGTCGAGGTCGTCGTACGCCATCGTCGCGGCGCCCTTGTCGGGGTCATCGATCCGGGTCTGGCGCCCCATCAGGTCGAAGCCGTAGGTCCACACCGCCCCGTCCGAGCCGGTGACGACGCGCTGCTTGTCGTCCAGCGTGTACTGGAACGTCGTGGCGCTGTACGAGCCGCCGGGCCCGCCGCCGTACGCGGGGTCCGCGGGGCTGGAGCCGGCGTACTCGCGCTTCTCGGTGTCGCGGCCGCGGGCGTCGGTGATGGTCCGGGTGGCGGAACCGCCATCGAGGGCCGAATGCGCCTCCGAGTCGCCCGTGTAGGAGGTGGTGGTCCCCCACTTCTTCACCCCGTACACGTACAGGGTGCTGGAGACCTCGCGTTCGGCCCCGTCGTAGACGGTCTCGGTCTGCTTCGGTGCCCCGCCGTACTCGGCCCGGGTGTAGGTGGAGGTGGGGCTCGAGGTGCTGTCGAAGATCTCCTCGTAGCTCTCGTACGCCAGGCCGCGGCTGTCGTAGCGGGTGTCGGTGAGCACCCGGCCGCCCTGCGGGCTCGGCGCCTGCTCCTGGAGTTTGCGCAGCAGCGCGTCGTAGATCGTGTAGGTGGTGTTGTACGTCTGGCCATCCGCCTTCAGCGTGGACGCGGAGGTCCAGGACTGGGTGTCGGAGTTGATCGCGTAGCCGAACTTCTGGTTGGGGCTGTATCCCGCAGCCCTGCTGCGGTTGGGCCGCCAGACGTCGGTGATCCGGCCGAGGGCATCGTAGGCGAGTTCCGTCTTCTTCAGGTTCGCGTCGTAGATGCGCAGGTCCGATCCGCGCCGCGGGTCGAGGAAGGTCGTGGTGGTCTGCCCCTTGGGGTTGGTCACGGCCTTCCGCGTCAGCGGCCCCGCGGTGGCGGGGGTGTAGGCGGTCGTGGTGGCGTGGCCGGCGGCGTCGGTGACGGTGGTGGGGCGGCCCAGCGTGTCGTGCCCGGTGGTCCCGGTGGTCTGCCAGGCGGGCGTGGTGCCGCTGTAGGCGGTGACCCGGCCGGTCCACGTCGTCAGCCCCTTCGTCGGGGTCATGGACGTGGACCAGGTCGCGCCGTCGTACGCGGTGGCCGTGTCGGACAGGACATCGCCGCGCCTGCTGCTGTCGGCGGGCAGGTCCAGATCGGCGTCCGCGACCGCGCAGGACCTGCCGACCACCCGTTCCCGGGAGACCAGGTCGATCAGGCCGGCGCTCGCGTTGCGGGCGTACCAGGTGCGGGTGCAGGTCTCGTCGCCGCTGACGGTGTCGTCGCCGCCGTCCTCCTTCCGGTAGACCTTGCCGTAGCTGTCGAACGTGCTCTCGACGGTACGCGCGCGCCAGGTGCCGGACGCGGTCAGATAGGTGTGCGTGGTCTCCTTGGTGGTGTCGACGAACCGCGCCACCTGGTCCCCGGCGTCGGGGACGCTCTGCCGCGCGGTCTCCGCCGACCACGGCACGTCGGAGGTGGCGGAGATGGCCGTGGCGCCGTCGTAGGTGACCTTCTCCCGGAGCTGACCGGCGTACTGGTCGCCGTCCTTGAGCGTGGCGAGGCCCAGATCTGGGCTGCTGAGGGGGGCGACGCTCACCGAGCGGGTGGTGCCGTCCTTCAGCTTGTCGCCGTCCATGCCCTGCATGTAGAGGGAGACGCTCTTGGTGCGGGTCGTGGCCGTGGCGCCGGTGTACGTCGTGACCTTGCGGAAGCCGCGCCAGTCGGACCAGGTGCGCTCGGCCTTGAGGACGAGCGGGTCGTCGCTGTAGTTCCAGGCCGCCCCGCTGTAGTCGTAGGCGTGCTCGACGGTGTCGTTCTGGCCCGTCGGGTCGGAGACGGTGACGGCGAGCACGCGGTACTTCTGGAACCAGTCGACGGAGGCGTCCGCGGCGCCGTTGATGTGCCAGTACTGCGGGAAGCAGTTACGGGTGTTGGTGTCCTCGGCGGCGCCGAGCACCTCGCTGCGCAGGCACTCGGGGTCGGACATCGTCACCGTCGTGATGGCCCCGGCCTCCGAGGTGACGGTGGAGATCCGCGGGCGGGTGAGCGGGAGAATGTCGTCGGTGCCGTCCACCCGGTTGCGGCGCATGTGGTACGTGAAGCTGACCGGGTTCATCGTGATGCTGGTGCCCGCCTTGGCGGTGCGCTGGAGGGACATCAGCGACAGCACCTGGTCGGAGGTGTCGCCGATGTCGCCGCCGTCGAGGTACTGCTGGGTGAGCTTCCAGGAGTCGACGGGGTCGTAGGCGGTGGCTCCGGCGTTCCAGGAGTAGGTGTCGATGCCGGTGAGCCGTTTGCGGGAGAAGAAGGACGGGCCGACGGCGAGGCAGTCGTCCTGGCCGCTGGTGCACAGGGCGTCGAAGGGGACGTCCGGCCAGTTGTCGGCGGTGTCCTTGGTGAGCGAGGAGCAGTCCGCGGCGGTGCACCGCTCGGCGTAGCCAAAGCTGACCTTGGCGTCGGCGTCGTCGGTGAACAGCGCGCCCTTGCGCAGGCCGTACTTGATGGTCTCTAGGTAGCCGCCGCGCGTGTAGGCGGCGTTGGCGGTGCTCGCCTTGTTCTTCTTGTAGTAGTCGCCTTCCTTGGTGTACCAGTAGGTGGCCGCGTTGCCGGAGGGGTCCTCGACGTAGTCGAGGTTCCACCGCCAGGCCTGGTCCAGCCACCGGTCGCCGAAGGTGCTGCCCTTGGAGTAGCCGGGCTCGCCGGAGTCGTCGCCGAACACCGGCACCGTCCAGGTGGAGTTGGTGCGCTCGGTGGTGGCCCCGGCGAGCTTGTTCAGGCCGAAGACGTACTGCGTGCCGTCGCCGGTGACGACGGTCCAGTACTCGCCGTTGTCGTCGCCGTTGTCCGCGCCGGTGGAGCGGGTCACGGTCGAGGCGTCGTCGTTCTCCAGCCGCCACTTGCCGGTGGTGTCGTCCTTGACCAGGATCGAGGACTCGCCGTTCAGGACCAGCTTGGCGTTGTCGTACTTCCAGCACTGGTCGTGGATGCCGTCGTGGCCGTCCTCGTCGCAGGGGACGTAGAGGCGTTCGATGTAGGAGTCGCTGAGCGCGAAGCCCTCACCGACCGAGGTGCCCTGGTTGTTGGTGCTCGCGGTGCGGCCGTCGACGCTGCCGGAGCTGTAGGAGAGCGAGAGCTTCGGGACGGGGCCCGCGGCGGCGGGCGGCACGGTGAAGTCGTAGTTCCAGTTGAAGGAGCCGGAGCTGCCGCCCGCCTCCCAGGAGGCGGACTCCGACAGCGGGGTGGCCGAGTAGTCGCCACTGCCGTCGGGCGATTCGCCGTCCCCGGTTCCGCTGGTGGTGAGCGCCAGCACGGTCGCGCCGGACGAGGCCGTGGCGAGCTGTGTGCTCAGGCCGCCGCCGGAGCCGGCCAGGGTGACCGGGGCGGACACGGTGTGGTGCGCGGTGTCGTTGGTGGAGTGCAGCGGGATCTGGGTGCGGCACTCGGCCTCGGCCGGGGTGGTCAGTGCGCAGGCGGGCAGCCGGACGAGCCGCAGCCGCGCGGACCAGCCGCCGCCGATCGCGGAGGCCATCCGGTCGTAGTCCACGGTGAGCCGGGCGCTGCCCGCGGTGTCGGCGTCGGCGGTGAACAGCACGCCGAGGACGCCGGCCGCCTCGGCCGCCTTCGCGTCCAGCACGGTGACGGTGGTGGCGGTGCCCTGCGGGAGGGAGTCGCTGCCGCCGACGGGCCGGAGGGTGACGGGCATTCCGCCCGGTGCCGCCTTCGCAGGACCCGCGGCGGCCGTGAGGGTGGCCGAGCCCGGGGTGGGCCAGTGGGCCCGCTGCTCCTGCCGGGCGCGGGCGGCCTGTGCGGCGTTCGCCTTCTTGTCGCTCGCGACCCGCGCGCGGGCCTTCTCCGCCCCGGGGGTGTCGACGACGTGCACCTTGCTGCTGCGCGGCTCGGGCAGGTCCGGGCGGCCGAGGCCGCCGCCGGGGCGGTCCTTGGCCTGCGCCGCGGGTGCCAGCACGCCCACGACGAAGACCGGCACGGACAGCATGGCCGCCAGGGACCACGCGGCACGCCGGCCGGCCGACCTGCGTCTTATCATGCCTATGCCAAAGCTCATGAGTCTCCGCCCACTCATTCCCACAGGTGTCGGTTGCGGTGTCCGGCTTCTCTGCTCACGGACAGACCCCG
>NZ_JBJZOG010000178.1:0-7165 GCF_047200535.1 Micromonospora mangrovicola
GGGCACGCGTCTGACTGCTTTCAACCGACGCGCTTGATCAGTCCGCGACCGCCACTGTCGGCTAACTGTCCAAGCATCCATAGGATGCTATACCCCGTACGACATGGAGGGAGACCAAGAGCATTCATCATTGTGTTAGCCTCCTGCCATGATCCGCCGGTCGACAGCGGCGCAAGTCACGGGAGGAAGTAGCTACATGAGGGTAAAGCGGGCCTTCGCTTTGATCTTGGCAGCAGCCACACTGACCGTGGGCGGCTTGACGACCACGGCCACCCCCGCAGCAGCAGCAGCTCCTTGCAACGCTGCAACACTGTGCCTCTGGGAAAAGGCGAACTTCGTCCAGCTGTCTTTGACCTCCAAAAGCACCGCGATATGCGTCAGCCTCACCTACGATTCGATTGGCTCCCACTTCGTGGACGGCATCGGCTCCTACGCAAACAACCTGCCGGTAAAGGTGGACGTGTACGGCGTGGAGGACCTGAGCACCCGCCACCTCGTCTATCAGGGCACAATCAGTCCGGGCCGCTTTAGTAGCAGCGTTTCCAACACCACCTTCGGCAGGCAAGGCATGGCGTGCATGGGTGGGGCAAGCCCATACGTGTAGGTCTCGTGCCATCCTGATGCTCCTATGGAGGTCAAGTGGTCAGGGCGGTGAAGTCGGCGCGTAGGGCGGTGTAGACGTCGCGGACGATGTAGCGCTTGAGGCAGCGGAGGATCTCTTGCTTGCTGAGGCCTTCGGTGATGCGCCGGTGGACGTAAGCCTGTGTTCGCTGGTCGTAGCGCATGCGGCATAGCGCGATGGTGTGCAGGGCGTGGTTGGCGCCGCGGTCGCCTCCTCGGTGGAGGCGGTGGCGGAGTACCCGTCCGGAGCTGGCGGGGATGGGTGCTGCTCCGCAGAGGTGGGCGAGGGCGGCTTCGGAGTGCAGCCGGTCGGGGTTGTCGCCGGCGGTGGTGAGCAGTTGGGCGGCGACGTCGGGGCCGACGCCGAACAAGGCGGTGGTGTGGGGTGCCGCTTTCTCGACGATGGGTGCCAGGTGCCGGTCGAGGGCGGTGATCTCCTCGGTTAGGGCGGTGACCCGGCGGGCGAGCCCGACCAGGGCTGCGGCGGTGGCGTGCTCCGGCTCGTGAAGTCTGGCCGGGTCGTAGGTCAGCGCAGCGCACCGGCTGACCAGCACGGCGGCGCTGACTCTGGTCAGGTGGGCTCGCAGGGTCTCGGGGGCGGCGGCGACCAGGCCGCGCATCTGGTTCAGGGCAGCGGTGCGGGCCTTGACCGCTCCTCGGCGGGCGACCCTCAGGGCGCGGATCGCCTCAACCGGTCCGGTGCGGGTCTTCGGCGTGCCCATCGCGGTGCCGGCGAGGGTGGCCCGGGCGGCGGCGATGGCGTCGATCGGGTCGGACTTGCCCTGTGCGCGGCGGCCGCGGCGGTCTGGCCGGTCCACCTCCACGACGGCGATTCTCCTGCTGGTCAGATAGCGGGCCAGGCCGGCGCCGTAGCTTCCGGCGCCCTCCACACCCACGGCCGTTACCCTACAGATCGGTATCAGGACCTGGGTGACACTCCGCCGAGTGCTGGTGGAGATCGAGCGTGACGACACGGCGGTATCCCGTCGTCCACGGTCCGCCGGCCGAGTTCCGTTGAACGGGAAAGTTCTGCGGCATACGCTCTCCCACGTCCTCACAGACGGGATTTCTCCGTGACGCAAGCGAGTTCAGCCGGCCCCGGGGCTGCCGCTCGGACGCCTGGCCAATGGCGTTTCCCAGCGGGTCCGGTGCTGTGGACTGCCGTCCTGCTTGCTTTGCTGGTCGCAGCTATCTCGATCCACCTGTTGGTGGTGTCGCAGCAGGAGACGACGGAGGAAAATATCCGTGGTCCCGCCGTCGTCAAGGGGTGCGACGTCCGTGGGTCCGAGGTTGTTGTAACCGCCGAGGTCTTCAACGACAAGGAGCACCCGGTGACCCATTTAATGGTCTACTGGGCGGAGGATGCTTCCGGCGTTCGGCTGACCAAGCTCGGCGAGCCGCTCGTGTCGATTCCCCTTCAGCCCGGCCAACGTGCCACCGTGAGCGGTACCGCCGAGCTCTCGGAGGCCGTGGATGAGGCGAAGGTTGCAGGCTGCCAGGTGTCCGTTCGCTAACCACAATCGCACGCTCTCCCATGCTTGGTGGAGCATCCATCCGGAGACCGTCTAGCCGGACGTGTCACCCACGTCCCGAGACTGATCTGTCACGCAGGCCCTGAGACGCGACATGGCCGGCAGCCAGCTGTTCGACGCGGGTGGATGCCTCGCACGTGAGTGCGTAAAGCCGGTGGTTCGGCACCGGGCGACCACGCTACGGTGCGCGGATGAACGTCCTGCCCGGCGCGACGAGGCAATCTTTCGCCGGCCGCGATCTTCGGCATCGCACCCTTGATGGGCGCTACTTCAAGTTGTGTGACTTCCGCAGCGCTAACCTCCGTGGGGCCTCCCTTCGCGGTGCCAGCTTCGCTGGCTGCGATCTGCGGGATGCCGACCTTGCAGTTGCCGAAAACCTTGTCCGCGCAGGTCACGCAGCATGCTCGTACTCGTGGAGGATGCCGCCGAGGCGGTCGCGTCGTCGTATGTCGAGGCGGGTGATTTTGTCTGGATCGGCAATCGGTGCGGGCAAGGGGTGTAGCGGGCGGGCGTTCGCGATGCCCTGGTGAGGCCGGTGCCCGTTGTAGAACTGTTCGAACTCGCGCAGCGCGTGGAGCAGGTGCCGCTGGTTCCAGATCAAGGTCCGATCCAACAGTTCGTGGCGGCAGGTCTGTACCCACCGTTCCATGATCGAGTTCATGCGTGGCATCTGGACGCCGCTGAGTACGACGTCGATGCCCGCGTCGGCGAGGACGGCGTCGAACAAGCGCGTTCGTCAGTTGGGCCGCGCGCCAGCCGCCACGCGCACGATATCGACGCGAGAGATCAATGAAAGAACTGCGGCCCGCCGGAGAAGGGCGGGCCGCAATCCCTATTCGCTATTCACTATACGGATGCATCGTCTATACGATCCGCGTTTCGCCTGAGACGTTCAGCAACATCGTTCCAGTCAGGACCGAATGCAATCAGGTCAGCTGCGGCAATCCGCATCAACTCTGTGTCGTCGGGGCGCTGAAGGCACGCCAGCCGAAAGGCGAGGTTTCGCGCCCACGGCGGAAGCGCCATCCAGTCCTCTTCAAGCATTGTGCGCAACATCTCGACGATGTCGTCCGCCGAAGAGAATGTCAATTCCTCAACAAACTCTCGCTCGAACTCCCCGTCCCCCGCCTCCCCGCGTTCGGCCGCAGTAGGGGCCACCATGCGTCGAGCTAAGGAAAGCAGTTCATTCACTTAACACACCTCCGTTCTGTCACCCGCGCGCTTCGCCGTCCACTTATGGATTGACCCAGTACGTGGAAACACTAACCGTGTCGGCACCGATCTGCATCGAGTTGTAACTGATCGACTGTCCACCCACATCGATAGTACGCTCCAACGGCCCGGTCCTGGTGAAGCCGGCCTGCGGGAGAGACCCGCCGGAACTCCGGTATTGTTCGATGTCTTTGATAATCGCTTCCTCGACCTGGTCGGGCGTCAAGCCGGTCGTCCTCAGATCGCCACCGGTACGGTGCGGCCGATTGAATCCGTGTCCGGTATTGATCTTATAGGTTGTACCGTTGTAGGTAGCTTCGCGTTTGTGGTTGCGATGGTTGATACCAAGGTCGTCCAAAGGTCGGAAGACCGGTGCTGCGGATTCGACCGCCTCACCCAGCTTCCGCACCGCGGCAGCTGCCCGAAGCGCCGGGCCAAGGACACCTCCGACACCCTCGGTGACGGACGCGGCCGCGACTGCAAGCGTCCCGTCCATCGCCGTCTGGCTGGCCCCGTACCCGCACTCGTACCAGTCTCCGTTGATGCAACTGCTGGCAACGGAGCACAGCCCGGTCAGCGCACACCCGGCTCCGACCACCATGTCTCCACCAGCTTGGTCAGCCCAGTAGTCGGCCTCTTTCGCCGTCGCTTCGACTGCACCAGCGGGATCGGACACGAAGCTCTTTATGCCCTCCCACTTATCGCTGAGGTAAGCCCCCGAGCCCGCCTGCCAGCCGTCTACAAAATCACCGACGGCACCCCAGAAGCTGTGGCCGTCGATTTCCACGTTGGAAATCGGGTTACCGCCACCGAAGGCGTAGCGACTACGGGTCCATGGGTTGAGGCCGAGGTTCATGTCGGCGAGGGCGCCGTTGTAGCTGTCGCGCGACAGGAATCGGTTCAGGCCGGGGCTGTAGTCGCGGAATCCCATGTCGTAGGACTGGGAGTTGGCGTCCCAGCGTTTGGCGTTGAATCGGTAGGCGTTGTAGGGCTCCTTGGTGGGGTCGGCCGCGTCGGGTTTGTCGATGCCGGTGAACTGGGCGTCGTCGTTGTTGCCGTAGGCGGTGTATCCGTAGGTGGCCTTGGTGTCGCCGGTGTCGTCGGTCAGTTGCTCGACGTCGGTGTGCGGGTCGTATCCGTAGTAGGCGTTGTCCTCGGTGCCGTCGCTGTTGTGGGTGACCTGAGAGAGCCGCTGGCCCCACGGTGAGTACTGGTACGACTTGGTGAGCTTGCCGGCGACTTCCTCGTCCAGCACGTCGCTTGAAAGGCCGAGGTAGTTGAAGGTGGTGGTCTTTTCCTTCGCGCCGCCGGCGTCGGTGGTCTTGGTGGCGGTCCGGTCCAGCGGGTCGTACGTGTACTTCGTCGTCGACGTGCTCGTGCCGTTGTTCTTGCGGTTTTCGATGACGTGGTCGAAGCCGTCGTAGACGTTCCGCTCGAGGACCGTGCCCGCGGCGGTCACCGTGTCCAGCCGCCCGAACGGGTCGTAGTTGTACGAGGAGGTCGCGCCTCCCGCGCTGGCGGTGAGGAGCCGGTTGCGGTCGTAGTTGAACGTCGTCGTGGTGCCCTTGATGGTCTGTTCGATGACGTTGTTGTTGGCGTCGTGGATGTAGCTCTCGATGCCTGCGCCGTCGCCGGTCTTGGTCAGGGTGGCGAGGCGGTCGCGGGGGTCGTAGGTGTAGTCGCTGGTGGTGTTGAGGTACGCCGTGTGGTTGTCGGCGTTCATCTTCTTGGCGACGTCGCGGGTGCGGTTGCCGTTGAGGTCGTAGGTGTAGGTGTGGTCCGACACCAGCGTCCCGTTGGGCTTCTTCTCCGTCTGGGTGTTGAGTAGGCCGTCGAGGTAGTAGGTGTAGTCGACGGTGTTGCCGTTGCCCTTGGTTTCCTTCAGCTTCTCGCCGCGGTCGGTGTAGGTGAAGGTGGTGGTCTTGCTGTCCGGGTCGGTGGCGGACTTGCCGTTGATCACCTGCGACACGAGGTCGCGGGGGTTGTAGGTGTAGCTGGCGTATTGCTTGTCGTGGGTGGTGGTCAGGGGTGCGCTGTTCTCGTTGTAGGTGAACGAGGTGGTGTTGGTGACGGTCCCGGACTTGCTCTCGGTGACGGTCTGGACTTGGTTGAGGTCGGTGTAGTCGACCGTGTAGCTGTCTACGCGGGTGCCGGGTGAGGCGTCGGTGATGGTGGTGAGGTTGCCGTTGGGGTCGTAGCGGTAGTTGTAGTCGTGCTTCTCGTTGTCGGTGTCGCCGGTGTTGTCGCGGACGAGTTTGATCGCGTCGGCCGTGACGGTTCCGGTGGCCTGGTCGGACAGGGACACCTTGTGGGTGTTGGCTTCGGTGAAGCTGTAGGAGCCGAGGCTGACCCAGGTGCCGGTGTTGGTGGTCTGGTCGACCGTCTTGATCGTGTCGCCGCCGCCGTGGCTGATCGTGTACTTGGCGTCGGCGGCTGCGCCGGTGACCTGCGGGTAGCGGGCGAACACCTCGTAGGTGCCGGATTGCGGCACGTTCAGCTGCCAGGTGAAGGTGTTCGTGCCGGTGCCCGCGGGCCGGGTGGCGTAGTTGGTGCCGTAGGTGCCGGTGGCCGTGTTGGCTGTGGTCCAGGTGCCGGTGGTGGTGGTGTTGTTGAAGTCGGAGTTGTCGACCAGGACGACCTGCTTGCCGACCGGGACGCCGTCGTCCGAGCGGCCCTTGAGTTTGCCGTCGGGGAAGTAGGACCAGGTCATGGTCCGGTTCGACGATCCGCCGGCCGAGGTGACCGTTCGGGTGGTTTGGGCACCCAGGTCGTTGTAGTCGTACGTGGTGACGATGTCCCACGGATCCGACGACGACTTCGTCCACCCGTTGTCGTAGTAGGTGTAGGTGGTGTCGTTGCGCACCGACTCGCCCGAGGACGGCGGCGCGGACATGGTGGTCAGGCGGCCGAGGGCGTCGTAGGTGTAGGTGGTGACGTCCGCGGTGGTGTAGCGGGTGTCGTCCTTGTCGTACGCGGTGCGGGTCTCCTTGACCCGGTTGAGCTTGTCGTAGACGGTGACGGTGGCGAAGTCGTCCGGGTCGTCGGTGGTCGCGACGCCCCGGGGGCTGATCGCCTTCGTCTGGTTGCCGACCTGGTCGTACTCGTACTGGGTGGTGCGGTAGGTGATGGTGCCGTTGTCGTTCTTGTGCGGCACCTTGACCTGAGTCGGCTTGCCGAGGGGGTTGAGGGTGACCTCGGTGGTGTTGCCGAGCTGGTCGGTGGTCGCGGTGACCAGACCGTCGCGGTCGTAGGTGCTGGTGGTGAACTTGCCGAGCGCGTCAGTGGACTTGGTGACCCGGTGCGCCCAGTCGTACTCCAGCGTGCTGGTGTAGTCGCCGGTCTCGCTGGTGGCGTTCTTGCGTGGGTCGACCACGGTCTTGACGTTGCCGACGTTGTCGTACTCGTAGGTGATTTTCTGGTTCTGGGCGTTGGTGACGCTGACCAGTTGGTAGGTCGCGTTGTAGGCGTTGGTGGTGGTGTAGTCCCCGACCGTGCTGGTCAGGTTGCCCTTCGGTTCGGTGGTGGTCAGCAGGTTGCCGACCTTGTCGTAGGTGAAGGACGTCTTGCGTTCCGGGTCACCTGCCACGTCCACCGGTGCCGTGACATCGGCCGTCTGGTCGGCCTCGTCGTAGGAGGCGGTCGAGACAGCTCCGTTGGGCGCGTACGCCTCGTAGGCGTTGTCGTTGGCGTCGTACTTCGGGGCGGGGGTGGTGATCCACCGGTTGGCGGCCTGGTCGACGGCTACCTTGTTTTCCAGCGGCCGGCCGAAGGTGTCGTAGGTCTGGGTGGTGTCGTGGTTG
>NZ_JBJZOG010000179.1:0-6900 GCF_047200535.1 Micromonospora mangrovicola
CAGCAGGCCAGCCGGATCCGCCAGGAATGGCTCGACCACGCCCTGTCCACGCAGCCGGCTGACAAGCCGACCGCCGAACGCTGCCTGACCGCCATCTACGCCAGGGCATCGCGGCCCCGACCCCGGTTCGAATGGGTCGACTCGCCAGACAAGGCGCGCCCCCTGATCACCGGCTGGCCCACCCTCGATCAACTCTACGAGCGCATCCGGGACCCCCGGCCGCGCGGGACACCACCGCTGGCAAGCGACATCGCCATGATCACCTCTCAGCTGCGCGGCGCGCTGAGCGCGGGCGTCACGCACACCGACCCCGAAGTGTCACCCGTGCGCACGAGCAAGACCAAGGAACCATGGCCCGAACTGGCGCCGCTGCAGGCGCTCGACAGCGGCGTTCCGCTCGCTGTCGTGCTGCACCAAGGCGTACGCACGGCATTGCACCGCAGCCTCGCGCACGGGTACTACCTACCCGTGCGTGCGGCCCTCGCGGGCGACGGCCCGGTACCCGTGTGCTGGTACGGGCAGCAGGACACGTCATGGATCGCCTACTACGACGTGCTGCATCGACTCGGCCTTGCCCGGTACGGGCCGGACGAGGCCGAACACCTCAACGCCTGGGCCGGCCTGGCCCGCTCCTGCGGCTGGTGGTGGCCCGGCGAGGACGTCTGCGTCGTGGTGGACCGGCCCCAAGCGATACGAACCGAGCCGATCCCCGGAGCAGTGCACGACCAGATCCGACTGCAACCTCACGGCCTGCGCTACCGCGACGGCTGGCAACCACTCCTGAGCAGGTGACCTGAGTCTGAAGCCGGCCGGGACGGGGCACCGCCAGTCTCGGCCGGCCCGCTCTACACTCTGAAACCTCAGAACGAAGTCCAACAGGACAGCCATTCCCCAGCAGAGAGCCGTTTGCGGTACGGTCCGCGTCACGAAAGCTCGTGAGCGCGGAGAAGTACACCGCCGATCGAATGGGGACCGCTGCGTGGGAATGGTGTTTATCGGGCGCAGGTTGTCGGCCGAGGAACTGGCGGCGGTACGCGCCGACCCGACAGCGGTCGACGCGCTGCTCTACGGCGACCTCGACGACGACGAGGCCGAAATGCCCGAGCCAGAGCTGGATCTGGACAAGTCATGGCACGGCATCCACTACCTACTCACCGGCACTGACTGGCAGATCGGTGAAGGCGCCGGCGCAGCGATCCTCGGCGGTGCCGAGATCGGCCAGGACGGCGGATACGGCCCCCCTCGGCTGCTCGACAAGGACACCGTCCGCGCGGTGGCCACCGCGCTCAACGCGCTGGACGTGGACGTGCTGCGCGCCCGCTTCGACCCAGACGCCATGACCGCAGCCGAGATCTACCCGGACATCTGGACCAACGGCACCGACGAGCTCGACTATCTCATGTCGCACTACGCCGAATTGCGCCGGTTCTACCATGCCGCAGCCGCGAACGGCCAAGCCGTGCTGCTGGCCATCACCTGACGTTGACGCCCGGCTGCCCTCGATCGCCGACAGCGGCCGGAGTCCCACAGCATGCGTACGGACCACACCTGCGGCAGCCCATCCTCGGTCAGCACAATCGTCACCGGAACCTCACGCGACAGCGACTCCTCGGTGCTGTCCCGCAATATTCGGTGCACCGAGCATCCGCACGACGGCTGCAGCGGATCCGGGCACCGGGCAAGAACCGCCTTCAACCGCTGAACCCCGTCAACGGCGACCGGCCACGACCAGTCCATGTCCCACGGCTCCTTCCAGGGCTGCCGGAAGGAGGGCCTACGAAACCAGTAGGTGTTGGAGTCGTCGATGGCGTCGCGATTCGGCCGCTTACTGCTTTGACCTGCTCGAGCGGGTGCGCCACGAGGCCTTGGGTCAGTCGTATGACGGTAGGACTTGTCGGGGGCCCCGGGTCCGGCACTTCACCTCCTCGGGCTCGCCCAACCCAGGATGTACGTAGTCAACTACCAAGCGCAACCATCTGGCGGAAGATGGATGTCGATCGACATGAACCTGTCCGACGTGGAGCGCGCGGTCGGCGACGCTTCGCCCTATGTCAGAGTGGGGCCTCGACACCGGGTCCCAGCATCAGAGCCCGGCAAGGGTGAGGAGGCGCGCCATGTCGGTCACGGGGAGGGATGGCGAACTGGCAGCTGCTCGGGCGACCCAGTCGGATTGGTCCGCCAGCAAGGTGATCAGCGAGGGTGTCGGCAGGCGCGGATGAGCAGCGACGGCGCGGCGCACCCAACTTTCGGGATCGGCGGCCAACTGCTCGGCCAACTCTGGAGCAAGGTCTGGGTCCCGGGGAGCGAGGCAGCGCATCCTCGGGTCCGGATCGGTCGCGAACCGGCGAAGCGTCTGCGGGGGGAAGGTGAAGTCGTCGGCGGGACGCCACTTTGTCTTCTTGTCCGGCCGGTAGTCACGGTCTATGCGCTGGGCGGTGGCAGGATCGACCAGGTGGGAAGCGTGCCTGGCCATGGTCGTGCGGACGATACTCTCGTCGTCGTTGAGCAACCGCGTGACGGCCTCCGCTGGCAGTGATCGGCTGCGAGCCGCGGAGCTTCGGAAGCAGACGTAGGGAGAGGACACGTACGGCATGGAGTCGGCGGTGACCCAGGTCAGGTGCAGGTTTCTCAGCTCGGTGACGGCGATGGAGTCTTCGACCTTCCGCAGGAATGCCGCGTCGTCCAGGTCGGAGTCCAGCAGATCGGTCAACGGCGCAGTGGCCTGCTGGATCTCGGAGTAGATGCGGCGTCGCAGCGGCTCGGGCGTGTCGGGCCGGGCGAAGATGGCGACTCTCACGGATGCGCTGGCATCCTCGCCGAGTCGGTCGCGCAGGTCCGGGGGAAGCTGTGGATGCTGCGCCACCTGTCGCCGTACCTCGTCGTCCGGGTCGTCCGATAGCCGTAAGGCCGTTTCGGCGGTCAGATGCAGATGCCGCACCACTCCCGCCCGGGTCACCGGATCGTCAAGCAGGCCAGGAATCAGATCGGCCGGCGGGACCGGGTGGGGTAGCCGTCGGTAGTACGTGGCGCAGGCGGCGGCGCGGACTTGATCGAGCGGGTCGGTCAGCAGGGTCCGCCGTACGTGTTCCGGGGCTTGTGGCCACCACTGGGCGAGCGAGGCCCGGACCTCGGGATCGGGGTCACGCGCCAGGCGAGCACGAAGGTCCGCGGGCATGTGGTCGCTCTCGGCGAGCTGCTGACGCACCCGCGTGTCCGGGTCGTCGATCAGTCGGGCGAACATCTCCCGGGGCGCGTCGCGGCTTCCGACGACGAGAGCCGTACGGATTGCCGGATCTGAATGCTCGGCAAGCCGTATCCGGACGGGGTTCGGCAGATGAGGATTGAGTGCCAGTGAGTGCAGCAACCAGTGGTAGTCCGTGGCAATGATCTCGGCGATCAAATTGACGGTCAGATCCGCCCGCTTGGCTACCTGGCCGAACCCTCGACGGTAGGCCAGCAGCCGACGGATCAGCTCCAGCGGCAACGCCGGATTCTCAGCAAGACCATCCAGGACTGCGGCGAGGTGAACCGGCGCCGGGGCAGTGTCAGACATAGCCGCAAGCCACTCCCCCGGGATCCCATCGCCGCCACGAGTCTCGCATCGCCACACCACCGAAATCTCACCATGGCCCGCGACGTGCCAGCCGCTTCTACAGGTCTCCGACCACGCCCATCGTGGCGAACCGCTCGACCGTGTCACGTAGCCGGTCGAGAAAGCCGGCCAGATTCCCTGCCACCACGTCGAACCGTGGGTCATCGCTGCGGTAGACACCGGCGACGATCTCGCCGGCAGGAAGCCGGTACACCGGCGAGCCGGTCACCGCGTCCACCGCGAACAGGGTGCCGCCGCCATCACTGGCGAACACGACCACATCCGCGGTGAAGCTCCCCCGGATAGCCGTCACCTCCCGGCGCGCGACCAGGCCGGGTTCGTCGATGAAGTAGCCGTTTCCTACGTCCGGCAGGCTCGCCTCGCGCACCTGCCGGTACCACACGAGCAGGTCACCGGGCAGACGCATGCCCGCGAGCGAGGCGAGTTCCTCCTCCCCCGCCGGGCCGCCGACCGTATGCCGGCCCGGCGGATAACCAAACCGGACTTCGAATCCCGGCAGCAGCCGGTCCAGGCACGCGGTCACGTCCTCGCGCCAGCGCCGGATGTACGCCACGTTTACCATCAGCAGCCCGTTCAGCACCGGCCCGACGCACCGACAGCTGCCGCCCTGTCTCCGCCGCCGATCATCCGATGGCCCAGGAGGCCACGTGCACGCCACAGTGCAGGCACCGGAGCAGGTACGTCGTCCACGCGCGATTGTCGCTGAAGTCAGGTCCAGGCGTGATCGAGAGCCAGCGCAAGCCTCCTGGCCCATTGCTCGGCGGTGCCCGAAATTCCGGGGCACTCGTCGGTGAAGTTGGTCCAGTCGACCTGCCAGGACAGCACGGTTTCGGCCGTGAAGTTGTCGGCTTCGGCGCGGAGCTCCGGTCGCATGAGCTGGCGGACGAGGGCTTGGTCGACAGTGGTGTGTTCGGCGAGCAGGACCGCGTCGTAGAGGTCTTTGCCTTGCGGGTACATGTCGGTGGCCAGCCACAGCAGCTTCCACGCCAGCGCCAGCGAGGCGGGCGCGGCCAGTAACGGCTCGTCGACGTCGGGCAGTGTCAGCACCTCTGGTGGGAGGGAAAGCTTTTCACCGAAGACGATGTCGATCTGTACGTGGCCGTCCGGTGCCTCCGGTGTGCTGAACGGGATCACGAGTCGGCGCCCGTCAGCTCGTTCGTACGTCCAGATGGCGGACTCGGTGATCAGGTCTGGGTGCAGGCCGGCGCCGGGTGCGGTTCGGACGGCGGTCTTGATGTCATTGAGGAGGGTGCGGGCGTCAGCGCTGTCGCTGGTGATGGTGTGCGGAGTGACGACGAAGTCGAGGTCGCCCGGCTCGCGGGCGGCGTCACCGACCCAGGCCGCCATGGTTACGCTGCCGCGCACGACCAGATGCTGGCCCCAGGCCGTTGCGGCGATGGCCGTCAAGACGTGATTCATTGCGGCGCGTCGGGCGTTGCTCCACCGCTGGCCGGTGGCCGCCACGAGGAAGTCGGGCTCGCCGGCGCGGTAGGCGTTCGGGTACTGCTTGAGGGCAGGGTCGAACGCCGCCCTCTGCCGGACGGTCGGGCTGGCGGGCAGCGGCCGGTAGGTCGGCGGGTAGTCCAGGGAGCCAGCCGGCGCGGACCTCATCCTGTTCTCACGCTCCAGCGCCCAACCGCTCGCACTCGGCTGGGGCGAGTCCAGCCAACCCTGGTCGTGCTGGAGGTCGCTGTCGGAGACGACGTACTCCTGCTCCACCGTCGTGGGCTCGTGGCCCCCTGCCCGGAGGGTCTCGACGAGCTCGTCCAGCCGCCGCCTGGCCGTGGCGAGCCCGACACCGTGGCAGCGCTGGTTGACGAACCGCTCCTGCGCGCCGCCCGTCAACTCCCGGCGGGCATTACGTGACAGCCGCGCCCCGTGCGGCGCGACCAGATCGGTGAGACCCACCAGATCTGCCACCGCCGTGCTGGGTAGCAGCAGTTTGACGTGATGCTCGAAATACCGGCCACCCGGCTCGACCGCCGCCTGCTCATCCGACTGCGGTACACCGACACACCACGGCGCCGCCTCGACCTTTGAACGGCACGGGGATATCCCTGCCTCGCGCAGCTCGCGTTGCCAACGCTGTACCGCGGCGTGCTGGTCGGTCAGGGTGCCTTGGCCGGTCAGGGTGAGCATCGGTTGAGAGACGTACGCGCCACGGTCAAGCACGATGTGGACGAACTTCACGCCATGTTGGGTGGCGAACGCCGACAGCTTCTCGGCGTGATGAGCGTGAGCCGTAATGTGGATCTCGAAGTCCCCCGACACCTCAAGCACCGCCGGAGTCTATGGCACAGCCATCAGGCCGGGACACGCGATTCCCGCGCAGCATGACCTGGCTTTTGCCAGCGCCGCCACAGAGCCGCGGTTCGGAACGCGGGCGTACAGGGCATCGCGGCGGGCGCGGCGGTGAGATCCTGGGCGGCATGACAGACCTCGACGCCAAGGCGAATCTCCAGCGGTACCTACGGGAGGCGCGCGAGGCGCTGCTCGGGAAGCTCGACGGGCTGTCGGAGTACGACGTACGGCGCCCGCTCGTGCCGACCGGGACGAACCTGCTCGGGCTGATCAAGCACGTGGCCTCGGTGACGGCCGGGTATTTCGGCGAGGTGTTCGACCGCCCCTTCCCCGAACCCGTCGCGGGCCCGGACGAAGACGCCGAGCCGAACACGGACATGTGGGCCGCAGCCGACGAGTCCCGCGACGACATCATCGGCCTGTGGCACCGAGTCTGGGCACACGCGGACGCCACGATCGAGACGCTCCCGATCGACGCGCCTGGCTCGGTGCGGTGGTGGCAACACACGCCGGTGACGCTGCACCTCATCCTCGTGCACGTGCTCGCCGAGCTGAACCGGCACGCCGGGCACGCCGACATCGTGCGCGAACTGGTCGACGGCCAGGTCGGCTGGCGGCGGCCCGGCGACAGCGTGGTCGAGGGCGACGAGGCGTGGTGGGCCACCTACCGCGAGCGGCTGGAATCCACCGCGCGCGAGTTCGCCTGAGGACGCGGTATTCGTGGCCAGGGCCCTCTTGGCGCCGGGGTGCGCGGACTTGGGTCCGGATCAGGATTCCGATCGCCGGCCATCTTCGCGCCCATGGATGGATCGAACAGGCCTCGCCCGTCGTGCGATACGACCATGAGGATGTCTGCGCCGCTCGCCGGATTCGCCGCGAAGCCGACGCCCAGCAGCCCTCCACGCCGGCCCGCATCCGAACCGCGCCCACGCCACCTGGGGACGGCACCTGCACCGCCCGTCCGGCGCCGACCCGGCACGTAACCG
>NZ_JBJZOG010000180.1:0-6799 GCF_047200535.1 Micromonospora mangrovicola
GAGGCCGCGCGCGCGTCCACTGTCAGGTCGCGAGTTCCCGCCACTCGGGACGACCACCCAGCCATGCGTTGGCGAGGATCTGTGCCGACGCCCGACTCGGACAGGGGTGTAGCTTCGACCGGCCTGCGATGCCGCCGGTCTGTGCCTCTACTTCCCATCGCTGGCCGTCGGTGCGGATGTAGACGTCGCGACGCCCCCGCGGACTCCGGTCCCCGTTCCACCAGTGACGCTCGATTCTCACCTGCTGACCGTATAGCACTGCGGAGAGACGAACCATAGTGATCTTGAAAAGACGGTCAGTGTGATCGGGAAACCCACAAATTGTGGACGAGAGTTGGGAGACCTGACCGGGCCAGAACAGGACGCATCCGCGGAGCGCCGCCTTCGCGACGCCACGTATGCCTTTGAGCAGATGTCCGGCGAAAACATCCACGGACCGATCGAAGCGATTCAACAGCGCGCCGACGGCGACCACGTTCGACCGCCTCCGGCGCACGTACCTCCCAGCCATCCAGTCAGACCCCAAGCAGGTCATGTCATGAGCTGTCCGACTCTCATCACCGGCACCGAGACGGGCGGCGCCTACACCGTGCGCTGTTGCACTGGGGCGACCACCCGACCGGGGTCACGATGGGTGCGGCCGTCGCGGGTCGCGGCAGCACCCTCGACGGGGACACGTTGATCGGAATGGCCGACGCGACAACGTACGCGGGCGAGGCCGAGCGGCGGTCCACCGCCACCGCCCCATTTGGTGGTGCAGTCGTGGAGACGTGCTGATCCACCTGCACAGGACGTCGATACCTGCGACGCGTCGAACCGACACGCGTGGTAGCCCTTACCGACTGGGCTCCGTGGCGTCGTGATGCCTAACCTCGGTCTTTCGCTAGCTGTTGATCAAGGCCGTGATCTGGTCAGTTGATCTTCGCGGTTGAGATTGGGTTCGCGGGCGTGCCGCTGGCCCGACGCGGTGGCCGGGGTCCTCCAGGGGTCGCTTGTCGGGCTGTGGGATCGCGTGTCAGGTGATCGGTTGTGGCAGCGCGGCGAGATTGCTGAAGGCGGTGACGATCTCGGTGGTCCAGGGCCAGCCTGCGGCGATGCGTAGTCGGGTGCGTCTGGCCGAGCGGGTGATTCGGGCGGCGACGTGTAGCAGCCGGTAGCGCAGCTTCTTGGGTTCGGCGGCGGCGAGGTCGCCGTCGAGCAGCAGCGTTTGGGTCCAGGCGAGCAGGTCGATGCCGGTCAGTGCGAGTTGCAGCCAGGCGGCGTTGATGGCGAACACTCGGGACGGGAAGCGGCCGAAGCCGGTGTCCTTGCCGGTGCGGATGCGGTCCTCGACGCGGGCGTGGCCGCGATGGCGGGCCTCCAGGAATTGGATGCTGCCGTGGCCGGGTGGGGTGTCGGTGGCCATCACCTGGTGGCGCATGCCCTCGATGGTGTCGAACAGGGACAGTTGCGCGCCGGGGTGGGGGCGTTCCCGGCGGGCGATGAACCGGGTTCCGGCCGGGTAGCCGTCGTCCGGGATCAGGCCGGTCAGTTCGCAGATCTCGGCGCCGTCGCGCGGTTCGCCGTCTGCGTTGAGGGCAGGGATCCAGTCGGTGGCGTGCCGGATCGCGTCGCGGACCGGCTCGGTGATCGCGACACCGACGGAGAAAGAGGTGTCCAGGTGCTGGGTGCGCAGGCTGCGGATGCGAGCCAGGAACCCCTGCGTGCAGCCGGCCGAGTCACTGCGGATGAGGATCGGGGTGCCATGCCGGTGCACGTCCGGGATCTGCGCCAGGGCGGCGTCGAGCACCTGGATGTGGTCGGCGGTGGTGTTCGACCCGGCCCGGCCCTCGCGCAGCAGCCCGGCGAGGGCCTCCCTGGTGTTGTCCAGGAAGCAGAACAGCGGGTGGTAGCCGAAGGTCTTTTTCCACGTGCGGGTGGCGGACTCCTTCTCCGAATGGCAGATCACGATCGAGGCGTCCAGGTCCAGGACCAGGCCGGGCACCTGCTGCCCGGCCGCCGTCACCGAGGGCAGCCCACCACGGGTCTCCGCCGCCTGCGCCCAAGCCACCTGGCGAGCATGGGCCCGGGCCGCGCCCAGCGCGGCGAGCATCTCACCGTCCAACGCCGACAACAGCCGCCAGGCGGTCGGGTCCGAGGCCACCGCACCGAACAGGTCCGCCTGATCCCGCAACACCGCCAGGTCCGCGATCGCCTCACCGCCGTCGGCGATCATCACCGCGAGGTCGACCGCGATCCGGCCCGGGTCGTGGCCGCCCCGCCGCTGTCGCAGCCCGGCCAAGGTCTCGCTGAACGCGCTGGTCAGGCCGGTGGCGTCCGCGAGATCGGCCAGTAACCGGGCCCCGGCGTGACCGACCACGCCCCTCCCGTCGCCGCTCACCATGATCTTCGGGCGTGCTCCGGTACTCTTCACCTGGCAAGTGCCTTCCGAGACGGGCGATCAGGGCCTTCGACAAGCCAGATCATCCCAGATCAGAGGGCACTTCCTTCATTTCGATCAAGGAGCGGGACGGCCCTTGACGAAGGGCCGAGGCTAATGACCGGCAATGGGCTCGGTCGTCGGCTTCCGGTCGGCGTCCCCCTCGACACGGAACGGGGTGCGCAGGCGGGTCATCGCAGCCGAACTCACGTCGACGGCAGGTGTGTGGTCGAAAGGCGCATCTGCTCCCGATGCTTCACGGAACAAATTCGAGTCATGCGCGGTTACATCAGTCAAGAGCTGCTCCAAGTTTGCGCGCCAACGCGCGATTCACCCGCTCGCACATGCAAGCCAGGTGCGGAAAATGAACGGTGTGCGCATCGCGGCCGCCCGCCGAGGGCGGACCCGTTTCGCTCGGCCCGTCGAACCCTAACCCAACAAGCCAATCGTGTACGGACTGGCCCGGGTGCGGGTAGATTGATCAACCAGTCCGCCGGTTCCGACCACGGCCTGCATCTGATGTCGACCACCACGCGCCGCGACCAATCGGTCAGCGCCGTGCAGGGCGACCCCTTCCACGTTCGGAGACTCCCATGGCGGCACGCCGCCCCAGCAAGACACCCCTTGTCCCAGCCACATCCTTCGCCGACCTCGGCGTGCCCGGCCGCCTGGTCGCCGCGCTCGAGCAGGCGGGCATCAGCACGCCGTTCCCGATCCAGGCCGCGACGCTCCCGGATTCACTCGCCGGACGCGACGTGCTGGGTCGTGGCAGGACGGGATCGGGCAAGACATACGCCTTCGCTCTCCCGGTCCTCGCCCGGCTCTCGGCCGCCACGTCTCCGCGGCTGCCCGGCCGCCCGCGCTCGCTCATCCTGGCGCCTACTCGCGAGCTGGCGACCCAGATCGAAGCGACGATCGCACCGCTGGCCACCGCGCTGTCGCTGCGGACACTGACGATCTTCGGTGGGGTGAGCGCGCGGCCACAGGTCGGTGCACTGCGTGCCGGGGTCGATATCCTCATCGCCTGTCCCGGCCGGCTCGCCGACCACGTTTCGACCGGCGACGCGATCCTCGACGCCGTCGAGGTCACGGTGCTCGACGAGGCGGACCACATGGCCGACCTGGGCTTCCTGCCGGTCGTACGGCGACTCCTCGACAGGACACCGCCCCGCTCCCAGCGGCTGCTGTTCTCGGCGACGCTCGATGCGGGCGTCGACGTCGTCGTGCGGCGGTATCTCTCCAACCCAGTCACCCACAGCGTCGACTCGGCGATGTCCCCGGTCGCCGCGATGACCCACCACGTGCTCCGGGTGCGTCACGATGACCGGCTCCCCGTCCTGATCGACCTGACGGCCGCCCCGGGTCGCACGCTCGTATTCACCCGCACCAAGCGGGGCGCCAAGAAGCTGACCAGTCAACTGGTCGCTTCGGGAGTGCCCGCCGTGGAGCTGCACGGCAACCTGGCGCAAAACGCCCGTACCCGCAATTTGGCGGCGTTCTCTGCCGGCGACGCCCGCACGCTTGTCGCGACCGACATCGCGGCGCGCGGTATCCACGTCGACGATGTAGCTCTCGTGATCCACGCCGACCCGCCCGCCGAGCACAAGGCATACCTGCACCGCTCGGGGCGGACCGCGCGTGCCGGAGCGAGCGGCACCGTCGTCACCCTGATGACCGACGACCAGGTCACCGACGTGCGCGACCTCACCCGCCAGGCCGGCATCAACCCGACGATCACCCGGCTTGGGCCCGGTGACTCGCTGCTCACCGAACTCGCCCCGGGCGAGCGCCGCTTCGTGACGCCTCCCGTAGCGGCGACGGCACCGCATCACGGACGAGGCCACAGCGCCAAGCGGCGCCCGGATCCGCGCACGGCGGCGGGCGGATCGACCGTCAGCGCAGCGCGCGGAAGAGGCTCGGAAGGTCGTCGGGCGAGTGCCGCGAAAACCACGTCCGCGACACGGGGCGCGGCGGCGTTCTCTTCCGGCACGCGGGTTGGTAGCCGGCGCGGTCACCGCTGACAGCGAAGAACATGCGAGGCACCCGTGCTAGCCTCACCGGGTTGCAACCTTCGGTTCGTCGCATACTTTGCCAGCGCCTGGTGGGTATCTAACCCGCCAGGCGCTTTTTGGGCGCTGTTGCGTTACGGGATCGACGGGCATGGTGGATCTTGGGTTGTGGCTCGGGATCAGATCGCGTGGACGAGTTCGGTGAACGCTGCGGCGACCCGCCGGGCAGGCGGGACGTCGATGGCGAGTTCGTAATGGCCGCGGCGAACATTCTGGACGAAGGCGTGCCCGGCGATGATGATCTGCGCAGTGGTGTCTGTGCGCAGGCCCCGCATCGGTCGCAGCCGGTGCTTGAGCTGGCTGTGGTCGGCCTCGACCTGATTGTTGGCGTACTGCTCCACGTGATGCCACGCCGACGGGATCAGCTCATCCAGAACAGACGGGTAGACCGCGGCGGCGTCGGTGACCACCTCGGCGGGCTTCACCTTCAAGACCTTCAAGGCCCGTCGGAAGAACCTGCGGGCAGCCGCAGCGTCTCGACGCTGCGAGACGAGCACGTCGATGACCTGCCCATGCTGGTCGACCGCCCGGCACACGTACCGCCAGACGCCGTTTGACTTTCACGTACGTCTCGTCGCCGAACCACCTGTCGCCCGGCGAGTGCCGGGCGAACCGGGCCGCGTCGGCCAGCAGTGGCGTGAACCGTCGCACCCACCGGTACACGGTGACGTGGTCCACCTCGACTCCGCGCTCCACCAGCAACTCCTCCACATCGCGAAAGGACAGATCGAACCGCAGGTACCAGCGCACCGCCAGGACGATCACCTCGGGCGGAAACCTGAACCCGGCGAACGTAGGCTTCAGCGGTAGACACGGGCGGGGACGAGGCGACGACTTCACCACCCGAGTCTGCCTCGATCTTGCCAACGCTCAATGCAACGGAGCCCCCGGGTGGAGAAGCTCCTCACCGAACTGCGCCCCACCGCCTGACCAACCCGCCGGCGCTGCCCGTCCGCCCGGTGACCCGTTGGGCGGGCCGACCCTCGCTCATCCGGCCGTTGCCATGGCCAGGACAGATCAACACGGCTGCCTGCCCGCTAACTGACGGTGGCCGGGTACTGGTTCAACCGGTGTATCGATGGCGTTGGCGCAACGATGGAGAGTGGCGGGCGAGCAGCGGTTCGAAGATGTCGCGGCCTAGAGTGACGGCCTGGTCCTGGTCGAGCACCGTGGCGGCCAGGTTGGGGTGGGCGTTGATCCATGCCTGAGCGCTGGATGCGCTCGTGAAGAAGTTGATGGTGGAGCAGCAGGTGTCCACGGAGCGACCAGCGTCTCCGGTGGCCGCGTACACGACCACCGCTTCCACCGGCTGGAAGGTGGCGGCACCGTTGGTGATGGCCACGCGGACCGATCGGCCGGTGTGCGGATCGACGGAGGCGATTGCCGCGTCGGTGCCGAGCATGAACGGCATGCCCAACGCGTCGATGGCACACATCGCGAACACCTCGACATCGCCGAATGACACCCGGTGCGGCGTCGGCGTTGGCGAGAACGGGTAGGCCGCGACCAGACGCCCGGCGCTGTCGACGGCGACAAGATCTTCCCGGGCAAGCTCCCGCAGCGCCTTCGCGGTGTCCAGGTCCGCCGTGCCGGCGCCAACGCGGATGTCGGCGTCAGTGGGGGCACCCCCGGTGGCGGCAAAGTGACGCAGGATCGCTCGATGCACCTGCCGAAGGCTGTCGGGGAGCTGCTCGGCGCGGCGGGGCCGATCTGTCCGGATCGCATTGCCCGGCTGCGCGCAGCAATCCACCCGGCTCTGCTCCGTCACAGCGGTGGCGAGTCCGGCGCCTACCGCTTGGCGCAGGGCAGCGCGGATGCGCTCGCCAGTGGGGAGATCCAAGCGACAGGCGGCCGAACCGTCGCCGATGCCGCCCATCACGTCCACACCGTTGACCAGGATCGACGGAGACAGGTAGTCCCCCACGACCTCGGTGACCACCGCGAGGGGCAGACCGACGTCGGCCAGCGCCGCGCGCAGCTCATGCCGAGCCGGCGCGAGGTTCGGACAGTCCGGCACCGAACGAAGCTCAACAGCCACCCGGACCCCTGCTGCGCGATCTGCTGCCGCGGTCATCACAGCCCTCCTAGCAACGGCCCCGGTGGCATCACGCCTCACCGACTGGCCCGCACGGCTCTACCCGTACCTGACTGAACCCTTCGGCCAGGGGAAGGTCAAGGCGCGACGACAGGAGGCACCAGATGTGCGGATCCGGAGAACTTGCGTAATGCCGGAGATGGTGAGCTGGCCGCGTTGACCGGTGCACAGCGTGCTCGCCGTCAGATTGGGATGACCGGGCCGCCGCCGGCGATG
>NZ_JBJZOG010000181.1:0-6594 GCF_047200535.1 Micromonospora mangrovicola
CCCGGGCCGGGCGTCGAGGGGGCGGCTACCCGGCGGCGCAGGTGGGTGACATGCCGGCGCCGGTGCCGGTGCCCTGGAAACCGAACTCGGTGTACTGGCCGGCGGCGATGGAGTCGTTGTAGCTGACGTTGGTGAACTGGACCGTGCCGGTGTTCCCGCTGCGGTTGGCGTTCCAGGCGTTGGTGACGGTGGCGCCCGCCGGCAGGGTCAGGGTGACCGTCCAGCCGTTGACCGGCGCGGCGCCGGCGGTGACCCGCACCGTGGCGACGAAGCCACCGGTCCACTGGTTGAGCGACACCGAAGCCGAGCAGGCGCTACCGGTCGGCGGCGGGGTGGTCGTCGGGGTGGTGGTCGGCGGCGGGGTGGTCGGCGGCGGGGTGGTCGGGCCGTCGGCGAGGGTGGGCGTCTGCCAGTCCCGCCACTCGGCGAGGTTGCCGGCCGCCTTGCTCGAGATCCGGATCGTGCCCGGGTCGTTCGCCGTACCCAACAGGAACTGCCTGATGCTCTTCTGCAGTGGGTCCCGCCACTCGGGCCGGCCGGCGCAGTGGTTGCCGTCCTGGACGTCCGACCAGTAGGTGATGTTGCCGCCCACCCCGAGGGCCTGGTAGACCTCCGCACCGGCCAGGGCCGCCACGCTTCCCGATCGGGCTGCCAGCCAGGCGATGTGCGGGTTCTCCATGATGAACAGCCCGCGCGGCGCGACCATGGCCACCATCTCGTGCGTGTCCACCGGCAGCGTCGCCGGGTTGCTCGTGAAGGAGCCGAAGGCGTCGCCCAGCCACGGTTGCTCGCCGTACGCGCTGCTCAGCGGCTGGGCACCGGATTCCCCGGGGATCCCGCGGAAGATCGGCACACCGCCGCTACCGGACTCGATCGGCATGGTCAGCGCGATGCGCTGGTCGAACGCCCCGGTCACGAAGGCGCCCTTGCCGTAGCGCGAGCATCCCGTGACGCCGGTGGCGTCCGCCCTGAGGATGCTGCCGCCCGACCGCTCGATGACGTCGATGATCCGGCTCACGCCCCAGGCCCAGGCGAGCAGCAGCCCGGTGCTGCTGGACGAGCCGTAGATGCTGTAGAAGGCGCCCTGCTTGTTGTTCCGGGCCGTACCCTCCCGCCCGACGGCAAGGGGGTCGTAGCTGATGACGGCCACGCCGGTGGCCTTGATGGTGGTCGTGTCCGCGCCGAATCCGCCCAGGACGACGACGGCCGGGAAAGGTCCGGCGCCGCTCGGCAGTTCCACCCCGGCCGAGAAGCTGGCGCTGCGACCGTTGTCTGTCACGTTCACCGTGATGCTGGTGCTCGAGACCGTTCCCGTGACGCCTGCCGGTTTTGCCGGCTTCTGGCCGTAGACGTACCTCTCGGCCAGCTCCTTGATCTCCGCCCGTCGGCACCGCCAGTCGGACCTGGCGGTGATGCGCGTGCCGTCCATTTTCCGGAACGGATCGGGAAGCTTCGGGTTGCCGGTCAAGACGCCCGGCTGGGGCACCGGGCAGTCGGTGCCGTCGTCCTCGACCGGCGCGGCGACCGCGAGGCCGCCCGTGGCGGCCACGGCCGACGGGGTTCTCGCCACCACCGTCGCCGCGCCAGTGACCACGAGCGCCACCACCGCCAGCACGACGACTGTCGAGCGGATCTTCGAACGGCCCGACTCGATCATTACGGCTCTCCCTCCGACTGGACGGCGCGGACATCGATGAGCACGGATTTCCAGACGCGTCCCAGCGTCGGGTAGCGCACTGCCATGCGTCAATGTCTTCCGGAAACTTTCGGCCCGTCACGGACGCCGACGGGACGCGATTCAGGTGCGCGGCGGCGGCGGGCGCCGCGGCCTGCGGTTTCGTGATCACGGGGACGGTCCTAGGCTGGGGTGTCAGCGCCGGAGCGTGACCAGGGAGGGATCGCCATGAGCCAGACCGAGCGGACGGACTTGGCCGACGACTGGAACGTCGTCGAGGACGACGGTGTCCTGGACGCCTCGGACACCCTCGACAACGACCGCGTCGGCGATCCCCTCGACACCGGCATCGTCGCCACCGACCGCTGGTCGGCGGCGAACCGGTTCGGCACCACCCCGGCGGAGGAGCGGGCCGGCGAGTCCCTCGCGCAACTGCTGGCCCAGGAGGAGCCGGACATCGATCCGTACGCCGACGCGGCCGACGACGAGGACGAGCTGTCCCGCCGGGGGTACGAGCGGGAGGCACGCACCGGACGCCTGGTCGCCCCCGACGAGGGCTTCGGCGCGGACGAGGAGGCGGAGTCGGTCGCCTGGGACGCCGGGATCGACGGGGGCGCGGCGAGCGCGGAGGAAGCCGCGATGCACTTGGTCGACGATCCGAACGGCCCGGGTGACGGCCCGTTGCGGTGAGGTCGCGACCAGCCGACCGCGGCGGGAGCCCCCGGGTCAGCTCCGGCTTGTGGGCGTGGTCGGCAGCGGCCGGGTGGCGATGGCGTAGAGATCCCGGGCGGGACCGGTGAGCTGCCGCCCGGCGGCCCAGACGGCACGCAGGCGACGGCGCAGCGACAGCCCGGTGACCGGCACCGCGACCAGGGTCTGCGCCGCCAGTTCTGCGGTGACCGCGAGGGAGCTGAGCACGGCCGGCCCGCTGCCGGCGGCCACTGCGTGTTTGATCGCGGTGGTCGAGGAGAGTTGCAGCGACGGCGCGGCGATCTGATCGGTGCCCGCGACGCGCAGCGCGGACTCCAGGACCCGGCGGGTGCCGGAAGCCGCCTCGCGGACCACCAGCGGGCAACCGGCCAGTTCGGCCGGGGTGATGCCGCCCCGGCGGCGGACCCACGGATGGCCCGGAGCGACGACGACGACCAGCCGGTCCTCCCCGACCGTCTCGGCGTGCAGGCCCGCCGGGGTGTCCGGCCCTTCGATGAAACCCAGCGCGGCATCGCCGGACAGCACCCGCGCGGCGACATCGGCGGAGTTGCCGGCGTGCAGCGCGACGCTCAGGCCCGGCTGCCCGCCGTGCAGGGCGACGAGCCAGCCCGGCAACAGGTACTCGGCGACGGTCTGACTGGCCGCCACCACCAGGCGGCTGTCAGCGGTGGCACGCAGCGCGGCGGCGCTCGCCGCGAGGGTGGCGGCCGCGTCGACCGCCGTGCGCGCCCAGTCGGCGACCAGCGCCCCCTCGTCGGTGAGTGTGGAACCACGCGGGCTCCGCCGCAGCAGGGTGACCCCGAGGCGCCGTTCCAGGTGACGAAGCCGGGCGCTGGCCGCCGGCTGGGAGATCCCGTGCGCCGTTGCGGCCCGCCCGACGCTGCCGAGCCGGGCCACCGACAGCAGCAGGTCGAAGCTGGTCAGGTCGGTAACCTGTGGCGGCAGAGGCATCAGCTCAGGTTATGACCCGAGAGGCCACCGGCGGCTACCGGTCCCCCGACCACGGGCGCAGGCTGACGGCATGAGCGCCGTAGTCGACTCCCCCGCCGCCGGGCGGACGCCGCCGCCCCATCCAGCCGGCCCCCGGCGCGGCGGCTTGCTGGCGGCACTGCGGGAACCGCGGGACGTGTTCGCCCAACTGCCGCCCAACTGGTTCGCCGCGGTGATGGGCACCGGCATCGTGGCCACCGCCGCGGCGGGCCTGCCGGTACGCCCCGCCGGCCTGCGTACCGCCGCGACCCTGGTGTGGGCGCTCGCCACGGTGCTGCTGCTGGCCCTCACCGCCGCGTGGGCGGCGCACCTGCGCCACCATCGCCGCACGGCCCTCGGGTACGCCGCCGACCCGGTCATGGCCCAGTTCTGGGGTGCGCCACCGATGGCCGCGATGACCGTCGGCGGCGGGGCGCTGCTTCTCGGCCGCGACTGGCTCGGCCTGCCCACCGCCGTCGCCGTCGACCTGCTGCTCTGGGTCGTCGGGACCGCCGGCGGGCTGGTCACCGCCGTCGCGGTCCCGTACCTGATGATGACCCGCCACCGGGTCGGCCCCGACGCCGCGTTCGGCGGCTGGCTGATGCCCGTCGTGCCGCCCATGGTGTCCGCCGCCAACGGCGCACTGCTCGTTCCCCATCTGCCCGCCGGGCAGCCGCGGCTGAACCTGCTGCTGGCCTGCTACGCCATGGTCGGAATCAGCCTGTTCGCGACCCTGATCATCGTCACCCAACTGTGGGGCCGGCTGGTCCACCACCGGGTCGGCGCCGCGCGCATGGTCCCGACGCTGTGGATCGTCCTCGGCCCGCTCGGCCAGTCGATCACCGCGACGCACCTGCTCGGCACCGCCGCCGGCGGCGTCCTGCCCGCCCCGTACGCCGGCGGCGCGCAGGTCTTCGCCCTGCTCTACGGCGTCCCGGCGCTCGGCTTCGCGCTGGTGTGGCTCGCCCTCGCCGCCGTCATCACCGCCCGGGCCGCCCGCTCAGCCGGCGGCGGCCTGCCGTTCGCGCTCACCTGGTGGAGCTTCACGTTCCCGGTCGGCACCCTGGTCACCGGCACCACGGGGCTGGCCGCGCGAACCGGCTCCGACCTTCTGGCCGCGCTCGCCGTCGCCCTCTACCTGCTCCTGCTGTGCGCGTGGACCACGGTCGCCGTCCGCACCGCGCGCGGCGCCTGGCACGGCCACCTCTTCCTGCCCGCCCCGCCCGCCCGCACCGCGGGGAGCTGACCCGCGCCGCCCTCCCGCTGGAGGTCATCGCGACCTGGGTCAGGATGCCGGCCCGTGCGGCGACGACGGTCCGGGACCGTCCTCGCTCGCCCGGTCGGGAAGGGTGGGGGCGTCGGTGGGATAGAGGCCGGCGACGAAGCCGTACACCTGGTCGCCCGCCCGGGGGATCTGGGCGAAGCGACGCGCCAGCTCCTGGACCTGCGCCCAGAAGTTCCGCACCTCCTCGATCGGGATACGCGCGTGCACGAGCGTGCACCGCAACTCGTCGGCGGCGTGGGCTGCGGCGGACTCCGCGGTCGCCTCCGCGAGCCCGTTCACGGCGGCGACGACCTGCTTGTCCTCCGGGCGGTTGAGGACGCCGACGTAGAGCGTGCGGGCGACCCGGCCGTAGTAGCGCTCCTCGATCGCCCGTACCCGCCGGGTCCGCACCACGCGGAGCAGGCCGGCGTTGACCAGCATGTTCACGTGGTAGGCGACGCTGCTCTTGGGGCGGTCGACCGCCTGGGCCATCTCGCCGACCGTGGCGGCCCGCTCGAGCAGCAGCTCCAGGAGCGTGGCGCGCAGCGGGTCGGCCAGCGAGCGCAGCTGCTCGGGCGCGGTGACCACGAGCAGCTCGTCGAGGTCGTAGTCCGGGATCTGCTGATTGACCGACATTTCTCGACCGTTCTAGAATATTGGATCATTCGATGACCGTCGTCCGATGACAGGAGTGTAGAGATGGCCGAGGTCGTCCTGTTCCACCACGTACAGGGGCTCACCGACGGAATGCTCGCCTTCGCCGAGGACCTGCGCGCCGGCGGGCACACCGTGCACACCCCCGACCTGTTCGACGGCGAGCGACCGGCCACCGTCGAGGACGGCCTCGCGCTCACCCGGCGCATCGGCGACGAGGTGCTGACCGGGCGCGCCGACCGGGCCGTGGCCGACCTGCCCGAGGGCCTGGTGTACGGCGGCTTCTCCTCGGGTGCCGCGACGGCGCAGCGACTCGCGCAGACCCGGCCCGGCGCGCGCGGCGCGTTGCTCTACCAGGCGTGCATCCCCGTCACCGGCGAGTGGGCCTTCGGGCCGTGGCCCGACGGGGTTGCGGTGCAGATCCATGGCATGGACAAGGACCCGTTCTTCGCCTTGGAGGGCGACATCGACGCCGCCCGCGAACTGGTGGAGATCGTTGGGCCCGAACGGGCCGAGCTGTACGTCTACCCGGGCGAACAGCACCTGTTCACCGACAGCTCGCTGCCGTCCTACGACGCGGATGCGACGGCACTGGTGGTGCGGCGCTCGCGGGATTTCCTCGACCGGCTGGGTTGACCCCCGAGGGGCGGCCCACCGGCCCGCACCGGCGCCTCAGCGTTCGGCGCCCTCGGCGAAGACCTGGGCCGCGACCTGGTAGCCGTCGAACGCCCGTGCCACACCGGCGTAGGCCGCGACCTGGAGGAGGACCTCGACGACCTCCTCCTTGGTGGCACCCGCGTTGAGCGCGATGCGGAGCTGACCGCGCAGCGGCTCCAGGACACCGAGCGTCGCCGCGACGGTCACGGACACCAGTGCCCGCGTCCGGGTATCGGCGTGCGGATTCTTCTGTAGTTTGCTGCGAATGAGCTACGACATGTTCGTCCTGAGGTTCGAACACGGCGAGCCCACGTCGATGCCGGGCAGCGCGTTCCGGGCAGCCTTTCAGCCGTACATCGACCGGACAGAGCCGGAGTACGACTACTGGCACGTCAATGCTCCAGACGGTGGCGATGCCGGCCTCTACGCCGGGCTCACCGACGACACACTCGACGGCTTCATGATCAACCGATTCTCCCCCGGCATGGTCCTCGACATGCTCTTCCGGTTCATCGTCCTGGCCGATGCCGTCGTGGTGCCGCCCGATCGCCCGACCATGCTGGCCGACGAAGGGCAGCGCGAACACCTTCCCGAGGAGCTCCGAGCCGATGCCGTCGTCGTGCGGCGGGGGCTGGACATACAGGGCGTCATCGAGGCTCCCCTA
>NZ_JBJZOG010000182.1:0-6097 GCF_047200535.1 Micromonospora mangrovicola
TCGACGACCGGGTCGGGGGTGCGGGCGGTGAAACCGGCGGCGGCGACACCGGCCGGGCGGCGACCCGTGGCGCCGCGGGCACCGGCGGTTGCGGTGGCGGGAGCGGCGACGGGTTCATCCGTGGCGCCGGGTAGGGCGGCGTGTGCTGCGGCGTCGGGTAGGGAAGCGTCGGCGGCAGCGCCGGGAGGTCGACCGAGTGCAGGTCCCAGCCGGTCGTGTCCACCCCCTCCCACGGATCGACCGGGACCTGGTGCTCCGGCGAGTCGAGCGGCGGGACCGGGGTCGGCTCGGCGGACTCGCCCCAGGCCCGCTTGCGCGGCGGTGGGGGCGGGACCGGGGCCGAGCCGCTCCACCGTGGCGCGGGGACCTCGGCGCGGGTCTCCACCCGGGTGGGGTCGGGGCGTCCGGCGACCCGGGTCGGATCGGGCGGGCCGGGCACCGGCGTCGGGTCGGCCGGGGGACCCGGCACGGCGGCCGAGCCGGCCGGACGCGCCGGTACGGCCGTGGAACCCGTCGGGCGCACGGGGGCGGAGCCGCGGGCCGGGGTGACCGGGCTCGCGCCGGTCGGCCCGTTCCCGGGCAGCGGGTCGCCAACGGGCCCGGCCGGTCGGTCGGCGGTCCCGGTCACCGGCTCCCGGGCGGTTTCGTCGCCGCCGCCGTTCGGGGCCGCTCCGGCCGCGGGTGTTCCCCCAGCGTCGGTGGCCGGCGCGGTGCCGCGGGCGGCCGGTTCCGGGGCCTGACCGCCGGCCGGCGTCGGGGTCTCGGTGCGCTGCGCGGTCTCGGCCGGTTCGCCGCCGTCACCCGCGCCGCCCCGCTCGTCGGCGTCGCGACCCTCCGGCGCGCCCGGCCCGGGCGCGGCGTCGTCCTCGACAGCGGCGCCGGTCGCGGGCGGCGCGTCGGTGGCAGCGGGCTCGGGGGTTCGGTCGTGCCCCGCGTCGCCGCCGGTCGCGGGCAATGCGTCGGTGGCGCCGCCGGTGGCCTCGGCGGCGACGTCGCCCGTGGGGTCGGCGTCGCGCTCGTCGCCCGGCGGCGGTACGGGGGAGTGAGCCGACTCGTCGGTGCCCGGATCCCGGCCCGGGACCGGGGTGCTCCCGTCGGCCGGCCGGCCCGCCCCCGGCTGCGGCTGCGGCATCGCGGCAATCTCCTCTCGCGCCCGTTGCGAGGTTAGTACCGCCGCGCCAGCGCCGACGAATCCGCCGGGACGCCCCGTTCGCCGCCGCGCGACCGGACCTCAGCCCACCCCGGCCCGGCGGCGTCGATGGCTCCAGCTCACCAGCGGTTGCAGGGCGGCCATCAGGTCCCGCCCGTCCGGGGTGGGCGCGTAGGTGATCTGGACCGGCGTGCTCGGGATCACCGTCCGGCTGACCAGGCCGTCGGCCTCCAGCTCGCGCAGGCGCTGCGCCAGCAACCGGTCGGAGATGCCGGTGACCGCGGTCCGGTACTCCCCGAAGCGGCGGGCGCCGCGCACCGCGGCGAGCAGGATCGCCCCGGTCCACCGGCGGCCGGCCAACTCCAGGGCGTCCTGAAAGCCACGGCACTCGGACTCGGGGATCTGCTGGTACGGCGCGAGGCCGGGAACGGGGCTGCTCACTTATCAAAGATTAGTAGCTAACCTGTCGTTTGCCCAGTGGTGCCGCCCTGCGGACCGTGGAGCCATGACCGATTACGGACACCCGCTCAGCTTCGGCGTGAGCCTGGACCCGTCCGCCGACATGCTGGCCGCGACGCGGCGGCTCGCGCGGGCGGCGGACGAGGCTGGATTCGACCTCCTCGCCGTCCAGGACCACCCGTACCAACCCGGGCACCTGGACACCTGGACCCTGATCAGCCACCTGGCCGCGGAGACGGACCGGATCTCGTTCCTCACCGACGTGGCCGATCTCCAACTCCGCCCGCCGGCCATGCTGGCCAAGGCTGCGGCCTCGCTCGGCGTGCTCGCCGGCGGCCGGGTCGTCCTCGGGGTCGGTGGCGGTGCGAGCGCGGACGCCGTCGCCGCCATGGGCGCCCGCCGGACCGGCGCGCAGACGGTCGCCTACACCGAGGAGGCCCTGACGATCATGCGTCGGGCGCTCACCGGCGAGCCCGTCCGCCACCTCAGCGCGGCGCACCACATCGAGGGCTACCCGGCGGGCCCCGTGCCACCCGCCCCGGTCCCGCTGTGGCTGGGCGGCCAGCGACCCCGCATGCTCGGGGTTGCCGGCCGACACGGTGACGGCTGGATCTCCCCGCTGAACATCTACGTGCCGCCGGCCGAGGTGCCGGCCCGCCAGAAGATCATCGACGACGCCGCCCGCTCGGCCGGCCGGCAGCCGGCGCAGATCCGCCGGATCTACAACGTCATCGGGGCGATCGGCCCGCACCGCGCTGGCCCGGGGCTCGTCGGGGACGTGCGGCAGTGGGTCGACACGCTCACCGGCTGGGCGGTCGACCTCGGCTTCGACACGTTCGTCCTCTGGCCGGTGGCCGCCGCCCCGGCGCAGGTCAGACTCTTCGCCCGCGAGGTCGTCCCGGCCGTCCGCGACCGGGTGCGGCAGCTCCGGGAGCAGCGGTGACCCGCCCGCCGGCACCGGTCCCCGAGCAGCTGGCCGGCCGGATCGTCCGGCCGGGCGACCGCCGGTACCCGACGCTGCGCTCGACGCACACCACCCGTGCGACGCCGGCGGCCGTGCTGCTGCCGGAGAACACCGCCGAGGTGGTCGCCGCCCTGCGCTACGCGCGGGCGCAGGGCGCGCCGATCGCCGTGCGCAGCGGCGGGCACGGCCTCTCCGGCTCCGCCACGAACGACGGCGGCCTGGTCATCGACCTGTCCGCGCTGCGCTCGGTCGACGTGCTCGACCGCCCGTCGCGGCTGGTCCGAGTCGAGGCCGGGGCCCGCTGGGCCCAGGTCGCCCAGGCCCTCGCGCCGTACGGGCTGGCGATCAGCTCCGGCGACCACGGCAACGTGGGGGTCGGCGGGCTGGCCACCGGCGGCGGCGTGGGCTGGCTGGTCCGGCACTACGGGCTGACCATCGACCACATCCGTGCCGTCGAGGTGGTGCTGGCCGACGGGACGGTGGTGCGCGCGGACGCGGTGACCGAACCGGAGCTGTTCTGGGCGGTCCGGGGCGCCGGCGCCGGGGTCGGTGTCGTGGTGGCCTTCGAGATCGAGGCGGTCGAGGTACGCGACGTCGGGGTGGCCCGGATCCTGGTCGAGGCCCGGCCGGACGGCGACACCGTGCGCCGCTGGGCGGACGTGCTGCGGGGGGCGCCGCGCGAGCTGTCCGCCGCCGCGATGCTGCTGCCGTACGGGTCGTCCACCGTCATGTCCGTCACGGCGGTGGTCGCCGCGGAGAACCTCCGCCGGGCCCGGTCCGCCGTCGCGCCGCTCCTGGAGATCGGGGGCCTGCTGGACCACCGGCTCGACGTGGTGCCCTATCCGGCGCTGGTGCCGACCACGCACCTGCACCCGAACGTCGGCCAGCAGCCGAACGTCACCACCAACGGCCTGCTCAGCGGGGTGGACGGGGCGACCGCCCGCGCGATCATGCGCACAGCGGCCGGTCCGGACCGGGTGCTGGTGCAGCTCCGCTCCGTGGGCGGCGCGGTCAACGACGTCGCACCCGACGCGACCGCGTACCCGCACCGGCACCAGGACACCCTGGTCGTCGCCTCGGCGTTCCCGCCACACGGCGCCGCCCGCCTGGACGCGGCCTGGCGCGGGCTCGCCGGACGCGTCGACGGCGCGTACGTCAACTTCGAGAGTCGGCCCGGCCCGGCCGCGTTCGCGCGGGCCTATCCCCGCGCCACCGGTGCGAAGGTGGCCGGGGTATGGCGACGGTACGACCCGGACGGTGTCTTCCGGACCGCCCACTCCCGGCCCAACGGCGGACGCTGACGCGTTCCGGCCCGGCCGCCCCGGTCTCCCCGGGCCGGGGGCGCAGCCCGGCCGCCGCCCGGGTCACCGGTGACGGCGCGGGCGCTCGCGCCCGCGCCGTCCGCAGCCGGCCTGACCGGCCGCGTCCTGCGGTGCGGGACGTGGTGACCAGCGCAGCACCGCGTACCCTTGGGCATCATGAGTGCCCCGTCCACGTCGCCGCGCCCGGTCGCGGCCAACACCTCCGACGGCTCCAGCTCGGCGCGCCGCGACCCGGGGTCGTCGGTCTGGCCCCGACTGGAGCCGCTGCTGCCCCAGGTGACCAAGCCCATCCAGTACGTCGGTGGCGAGCTGGGCGCGGTGGTCAAGGACTGGGACGCCGCGACCGTCCGGTGGGCGCTGATGTACCCGGACGCGTACGAGGTCGGCCTGCCCAACCAGGGCGTGCAGATCCTCTACGAGGTGCTCAACGAGCTGCCGGACGTCCTCGCCGAGCGGACGTACGCGGTCTGGCCGGACCTGGAGAAGCTGATGCGCGCGCACGGCGTGCCGCAGTTCACCGTCGACGCCCACCGCGCGGTGCGCGACTTCGACGTGTTCGGCGTCTCCTTCTCCACCGAGCTGGGCTACACCAACCTGCTCACCGCGATCGACCTGGCCGGCATCCCGCTGCTTGCCGCCGACCGCACCGACGCCGACCCGGTGGTCGTGGCCGGCGGTCACGCCGCGTTCAACCCGGAGCCGATCGCCGACTTCGTCGACGCCGCCGTGCTCGGCGACGGCGAGGAGGCGGTGCTGGAGATCACCGCGATCGTCCGGGACTGGAAGGCGGAGGGCTGCCCGGGCGGCCGGGACGAGCTGCTGCTGCGGCTGGCCCGCACCGAGAGCGTCTACGTGCCGCGCTTCTACGACGTGGACTACCTGCCCGACGGCCGGATCCAGCGGGTCGTGCCGAACCGGCCGGACGTGCCGTTCCGGGTGCACAAGCGCACGACCATGGACCTGGACGCCTGGCCGTACCCGAAGAAGCCCCTCGTGCCGCTGGCCGAGACGGTCCACGAGCGGTACGCGGTGGAGATCTTCCGCGGCTGCACCCGGGGCTGCCGGTTCTGCCAGGCCGGCATGATCACCCGTCCGGTGCGGGAGCGCTCGATCACCACGGTCGGCCAGATGGTCCAGCAGGGGCTGGAGTTCTCCGGCTTCCACGAGGTGGGCCTGCTGTCGCTGTCGTCGGCCGACCACTCCGAGATCGGCGACATGTGCTCGGGCCTCGCCGAGCAGTACGCCGGCACCAACGTCTCGCTCTCCCTGCCCTCGACCCGGGTCGACGCGTTCAACATCGACCTGGCGCAGGAGCTGTCCCGCAACGGCCGCCGGACCGGCCTGACCTTCGCCCCGGAGGGCGGGTCGGAGCGGATCCGCAAGGTGATCAACAAGATGGTGTCGAAGGAAGACCTCATCCGCACCGTGGTCACCGCGTACACCAACGGCTGGCGGCAGGTGAAGCTCTACTTCATGTGCGGCCTGCCCACCGAGACCGACGAGGACGTCCTCGAGATCGCCGACATGGCGCACGAGGTGATCCGGGCGGGCCGGGCGGCCACCGGGTCGAAGGACATCCGCTGCACCGTCT
Source organism: Micromonospora mangrovicola (assembly GCF_047200535.1). NCBI lineage: Bacteria > Bacillati > Actinomycetota > Actinomycetes > Micromonosporales > Micromonosporaceae > Micromonospora > Micromonospora mangrovicola. The sequence goes on from NZ_JBJZOG010000182.1 coordinate 5,487, forward strand.
CCATCGGCGGCTTCGTGCCCAAGCCGCACACCCCGTTCCAGTGGGCGGCGATGGAGCGGCCGGAGGTCATCGACGGCCGGCTCAAGCTGCTCAAGCAGGCGATCAACGCGGACCGCTCGCTGGGCCGGGCGATCGGCTTCCGCTACCACGACGGCGAGCCGTCGCTGATCGAGGGCCTGCTGTCCCGCGGCGACCGCCGGGTCGGCGCGGTGATCCGCAGGGTCTGGGAGAACGGCGGCCGGTTCGACGGCTGGAGCGAGCACTTCTCCTACCGGCGCTGGGTGGACGCCGCCGCCGAGGTGCTGCCGGCCTTCGGGGTCGACCTCGACTGGTTCACCACCCGCGAGCGCGACGAGCTGGAGGTCCTGCCCTGGGACCACCTCGACTCGGGCCTGGACAAGGACTGGCTCTGGCAGGACTGGCAGGACTCCCTGTCCGAGTACGAGCAGGACGACTGCCGGTGGACGCCGTGCTTCGACTGCGGGGTCTGCCCGGCCATGGACACCGAGATCCAGATCGGCCCGACCGGCAAGAAGCTGCTGCCGCTGACCCCGGTCAACGGCTTGAGGCTGCCGACCGGCGCCCAGCAGTAAGGTCGCCGACGCGTCCGG
>NZ_JBJZOG010000183.1:0-6060 GCF_047200535.1 Micromonospora mangrovicola
GTCCGAGCGTGATGGCCGCCCGGCGAGCAGCAACTCCTCGTGACGAACGCCGTCCCTCGCCGCCCGGCCCGGCCTTCCAGCCAAGCCGATGTGGGAATGTGCGGTGCCCAGCAGGGATGATCACACCTGCGGGATGGCGGCCATACTGGGGCGCATGGCCCGGGATGCTTCGTCGGTTGACGCCGTTCTGCACTTCGCGGCTGCCCTGCGCGATATACGTGGTCGGCTGCTTGCCGATTTGTTCCCCATCGCGGACATCGCGGATCTTCTGGCAGCGGTCCGCTCACGTCGGGAGCTTCCCCGAGAGGGCCGTACCCGTAGCGGCATCGAGTATACCGTCCATGGCGCGGGGTGCCGGATGATCAGCTCGGACGGCATGGAGCTCGACGTAGACCTGGTCACCGACCGCTTGCTCGGGCGCGAGGTTGAAGTATTCGACGCCTGGCGAATCCGCTGGTTCCTCGACGAAGCCGCCGATGACGGCTACAGCCATGAGGACATCGTCGCGGCCTGCATCCACCTTGCCAGCGACAGCCACCTACGCCAGGTGGTTGAAGGGCGCTGGTTCGCGCTGCCCGACGACACTGGCAGCCCAGCATGAACCACCCGCACCCATCCACCGCCATCCGTCTTGCTGCAGCGCACGGCCGCTCGGCGCTACGAAGACGGACGGACGCACGCCCCGCCTCGCCGCAGATTTCGACGCCGTCGTCCAACTGCTTCAACATCGGGAAGAGCATGCCACTGCTGCTTGCCGGCATCGCGCTGTTTGACGCCGACTCCCCGTTTCGCGGCGGCTCGCTCTTCTGCCACGGAGCGCTCGTCACGGAAGGTATCCGGATCGCGGGTGCCTGCATCCGGACGTAGCCGATGAGCGCGCGTTCTGTGGCACCCTGCGTATGTGAGTTCAGCCGACTTCCGCGAGCCCTGGTTTCGTCTCGAAGGCGAGAGCGCTCGGACGTTCGAGCAGGAGGCAGCGACTGAGATCGCGGCGGGCCATGAACTGCACGGTCTTGCCCTGGCAGCCGTGGCGAAGTGCGAGGGCTGTGACTCAGTGGTCTTCCGCGCGTCGGACGGCACCTTCGCGATAGTTCATCTCAGTTGGATACGGAAGCCCGAGGCGCCACCATGGCCGCGGGCCACCCGGCTCGGGGGTTTCATCGCGGTGGAGATGGCGATGGATCAGCACGAACACTGACCACTCATGCCGCCGAGCGGGTGCCACGGAGCGTGATCGCGTTCGCGGATGCCAGGGCGAACGCCCGTGCCGAGAAGGGCACCGTCGACAGCTCGGAAGCCCCAGCCGGGCGGGCGACGGTGGCGCTTCAGTCCGTTCCCCCTCCGCCACCGTCTGAATCGAAGTTTGCGGCGTCGCCATAGGCGGCGTTCTCCACGATGGCGGCCGAGTGCCGGTCCGGGACGCCTCGGCCCCGATCGAAGATGTCGCGGCCAGGGCGCGGCGAGCTACGGCGGATGGATCGCATGGCGGCCCGCGCGGCAGCCGCCTTTTCCTCGACGGTCTGTGGTCGACGGCGTCTGCGCTTGAAGATCAGGACCGTGATGCCCGTCGCGAGCCCGATGCCAGCGAGCCAGAGATACCACTGCATGCCATCACGGTAGAAGAGGCCCGCACCTGAACGGGATACCCGCTTACGCCGCCGAGCGGGCAGTATCACCATGACGTAGATCAAGTGTGCCCAAATTGCGGTCGTGCCGACGAGCGGACGCTGTCAGCTGCTTTGAACTACATCGACGCAAGCCCCTGCGCGCCAAGCCTGACAGAGCGCTAGCATCGCCTCCGTGATCGAGGACTTCGCCAGCCGGCTCCTGCGCGACGTGGCCCGCCTCGACCCTTGCGCGGCAGTCGTCGAGGTCGGCGAGCAGGAGGTCGACGGGCTCACCGACTACAGTCCGGACGGCCACCAGGCCCGCGCCGATCTCGCCGCCTGCGCCCTGCGCGAGCTCGAGACCCTGCACGGGGCGCTGCCCGCGACGAGCCCGCTGCACGCTCACCTCGCCGAACGGCTGCGCGCCCGCATCGCCTTCCACGATGCCGGGGAGGACCTGCGCGAACTGCATGCGGCAGCCACCGGCCCGCTCCAGCTCATCCGCCAGTCCGTCGAGGCCGCGGTGCCCGGCCGCGACGCCGAGGGCGCAACCTACGAGGATGGCTGGGCCCGCGTCGGCGCGCGCCAGGCTGCGATCCCGGCGGCCCTGGACGGGTATGCCCGCAGCCTCATGCTCGCCGCCGAGCGCGGTCACCTGCCGACGCGGCGCCAAGTGGAGCTCGTGACGCAGCGCTGCCGCAATTGGGTCGACGATGACATCGCCCTGGTGGAGCGCTACGGCGATGGGCCGCAGCGGGCGTCGTTGCAGGCAGCGGCGCAGGGCGCGCGGGAGGCGTACCAGAGACTGGCCGCGCTGCTGACCGCGGACCTGGCACCGCGGGCGCGCAGCGAGGAGGCTTTCGGGCCGCAGCGGTACGCACTCTGGGTGCGGACCTTCCTCGCTATCGAGCCGGACCTGCGCGAGCTCTACGAGTGGGGCTGGGACGAGTTCACCGCGATCGAGGCGGAACTGGTCGCGGAGGCGAAGGCCCTGGGCGGGAGCGTGCCCGCGGTGCTCGACCGGCTCGACCGGCCCGACGCGCCAGGCACCCTGCATAGCCGGGCCGCATTCGGTGCATGGCTGCAGGAGCTGCTGGAGGCCACCATCGAGCAGCTGCACGGCGTGCACTTCGACATCCCCGCGCCGCTGCGGCGCATCGAGTCCCGGGTGACCGTGTCGGCCGGCACCGGCTACACCGGGCCGTCGCAGGACCTGACGCGGCCAGGCCGTGTCTGGTGGTTCCTCCCCGAGGACCAGGTGAGCTTCCCCACCTGGTGGGCCTACAGCACCGCGTACCACGAGGGCGTACCCGGCCACCACCTCCAGATCGGCTACGAGGCCTGCCAGAGTGGCCTCGGGCAGCGGCTGAACCTGCTCGGCGGGCTCTCCGGCTGCCAAGAGGGCTGGGCCTTGTACGCCGAGCGGTACATGGACGAGCTCGGGCTCTACGAGCAGCCGGGTGCACGCTTGGGGTACCTGTTCATGCAGCTGCTGCGGGCGGCGCGGGTCGTGCTCGACATCGGCCTGCACCTGCGGCTGCCGGTGCCGTCCGGTGGCGGCGCATCGTGGACGCCGGATGCCGCGCTGCAGCTGCTGCGGGGCCGCTGTCATCAAGGGCCGTACGCGTCCGCGGAGCTCGCGCGCTATCTGGGCAGGCCAGGGCAGGCGCTGACCTACAAGGTAGGTGAGCGGGTGTGGCTGGCAGGCCGCTCATCCTTCGACGACGACCGGCGAGCATTCCACCGTCGGGCGATGGAACTTGGCTCGCTGGGACTGGACCAGCTGACGGGGGCGCTGACCGGTCCTTTGACATCCGGCCACTCTGGACGACGTCCGGACGTACCAACATAAAAGATCTTGAGTGTCCGGCCGATGGGGATCACCTCAGGTTGGTGGGTGACTGGACCGATCACGTTACTCATCGGCGCTCCCACCGTGACGCTCCCCGAATGGCCACCGCCATCACCCGCGTTCACCACAGACATCCACGCCGCTCTGGCGGTCGTACCGGCATCGTCTACTGGACGAGAAGCAGAGCCAACAGCCTTCGCTTCCTGAACTTGCCATCTTTCTAGTCGAGGACCACGCCTTCGGATGGCTGGTCTACTGGCAATCTGTCGACTACCTCCGCTCCAGAGACTTCGGAAAGATGCTGATAGGACACGGCCCGTACCTCGTTGATCGAGAGGACGGGAGCATCCACCACATCCCGGTGACCGCACATGTCGACGATAAGTGGGAAGAGTCGTACCTGGAGCACGTCAGAGGCGTGAAACCACCAGACCCGCTGCTCACGACGATCCGAGATCTGCTCTCATGCGACGGGGCCATGGCCGCGCTTCGGTATCTCCGCAAGCAGGCGCCGCAGTTGGGACTGCAGGACGCAAAGGCGTACATCGACGCTGTACGTAAAGGCGATGAGCCTGCCGAGAACCTGCTCATCCAGGCTCGCCGACGAACCGTGCTGTCGATCGAAACCCTCGCTGGTCCTGCTGAGGCAGTACCTCCCGTCAACCAAAGTGGGCCCGCACCAATCTGATAAGCCGACTCAACGTCCACGAGCCTGCGCCCGACGCCGCCGGCCAACCGATTTGCCCGAGATCACGCGTCCGGATCTGCCGCCGGGCGGGAGCGGTGGCTAGGCATCCTCCTCGTCAAACGGCTCGTCACTCCACCGCCACCATGCCTCGTTGCCATCGATGTGGAGAAGGAACTCGGGAACCTCCTGGCCCTCCGGGTACCGAAGCGTCACAGCGTTCCGGACGGCCTCGTACGCACGCTCCCAGGACTCGACATCCTCATCGACGTGATCGAGCAGCCGCAGTTCCTCGGCGAAGAGCGGCCGGACCTCCACGAGCCCTTCCCGCGGAATGACACGAGCGTTCAGCCACGGGAAGTCGCCACCGGTCACCACGAGATCAGCCGGTACCCCGCCGTCGTCGCGCTGGTGCAGCGTCCAAGCGCCGCCGTGATGATCACCTGTCCCGCAGGCTATTCTCCAGTTCTTCGGGCGCCCGCATTCGCCACGCGTCGGTGACCAGTTCGGCCAGCCGCTCGACTGATACCTCGGTGAGGCGCAACATCACCAGGGGAAGGCCGTCGTACCCGGCCGTCGTGAAGAAGAGGTCGGGCTCGCCGAGGAGTAGCGCCTGCTTCTCCCCCTCGTCACCGACGTAGAGAACCGCGATATCGGTGCGGATCACCCGCGGCTTCCCAGGCAGGCGCTCCGGGTACGACCAGACGAATCCCCTGTTGTCTACGCGGAAGTCGAAGCCGTCGCTGTCAATTTCCACGACTTGGGGCAGAGCGAGCGCCAGGCGGCGTACGTCGTCGGCATCAGCCATGCGCAGAGGCTACAGCGGTGCCCGGTTTTGCCCTCATCGACGCGGCCAGCGCTCCACGCCGGGCGCTCGCTCCTTGCCCATCAACGGGTGTACGGATCTGCCACAACCGGTGCGCCGCCCGTTGACGTACACGTCGCCGCATGTAGGCGGTCGTCGCGACCTGCGCGTCCTGTCGTGCGTGGAAGGGCCCGCGGAGGCGACGGTGCGGGCGGTTCCCGTGAGAGGAGTCTGGCAGGGCCGTCTTCGCTGTCCTCGTCGATCGCGCCACCGCCGAGGATCGCTGTTTCGGAACGGTCAGTGCACCGGACCGAACAGGTGGGTGGCGTATACCAAGGCCTGGAATGGTGCGGGGTCGGGCGGGGCGAGCCGGTCTGGGCGAGGTCCGTTCGGGGTAATGCCGGGCCAGTGCTCGCTCAGCCAGTCCTGCTCGACCCGGTAGAGGCGTTCGAACCGCGACCGTAGGGTGGCGACCAGTCGTGGGATTCGTTCGGAGGGCGAGCCGCTCAGGTGACGGGGCAGGTAGGCGATGGTCAGCAGGACCTGGAACTGCTTGAGACCTGGTGTGATCTCGCGAGGTTGCAATGCTGGTGGCGGCCGATCGAGTTGCCGCCGCAGCTTCGTGTGTAACTCGGACCAGGCGCGGTCATCGCCCACACCGGCCAGCCCGATGACGGCGTAGTCCGCGACTGCCTCTGGAACACCGGTCAGATGCGCGCTTAGCACATCGGATGCCGCAGCGCCTCCACGCTTGGCGAGTGCGAGCAGCGCGGCGCAGCGCAGATCAACCGAGCGCTGCGGCACGGCCAGCAGATTCCGCAGCGCCCGCGACGCCCTCGTCGCCCTGGGCATCACCCAACGCCGCGACCACCGTCACCTCCTCGGCGCCACGTAGCGATCCCAGCATCCCGGCCAGCCTTGCCTCCCCGGGCGGGCCTTCCATGACCGCGCTTTGGACCGCTGTCTCAAATGATCGGTCAGCCACGCTCAGCACGATGACCGACTCCGGCGCTGCTCATCCAGCACCGTCGCCAAACGCGGTGTACGTGCGCCAGACGCACTGATCTGCCGAAGCTTCCGTCACGCGCCAAGCGCGAGCCGGCTATTCATC
>NZ_JBJZOG010000184.1:0-6045 GCF_047200535.1 Micromonospora mangrovicola
GGCCATCGGGCACGGCAAGATTGTTTGGCCCCGCCCAGTAGAAGCGCAAGGGCGGAAGGTCCTCAGCGCTCCGAGGTGACCGCGCCTGCGCGACGGTCCGCATCTGGTCCGCAAGAGGTCGACGGGCAGCGGGGGAGTGGTGTGAGATGTCGAGAGGTGTTTCCGCTGCTAGGAGCCCATCCGGGCAGCTCGCCGGGTCGCCCATTTTGATCTCGTAATGCGTAGGTCACACCACCCGCAAGTCGAGGGCGCTCCCCGGCCGCAGGAACGTCTCCGTGAACCGCCATGCTCGTTCGTACACCGCGGCCTCCAAAGTGACCGTTTCGGTGCCGTCCAAGTCCAGCTCGACCGGCGAGCTGGCCTGCAAGCCCAGATGCACCCGCACTACATGTCGTCCCGGCTCTACCTCGAAGCGTTGGCTAGCCCCGCGCTTCAGGCGCGCCGTGACGTGCCCGTCAACCTTGATCTTCAGCCGTGCGATCACTGCGTCAAAGGGGCGATGGACGACGATGGTTGGCATGGGCTGCTCTGGGCCTCCCTCGACCGGACGTAGATCGAAGCATGCCATCATCATGGACACTGCGCAGGGAGGCATTGCCGAGAAGGTCGCTCAGCCGGTTCGGCGTGGAAGCCACCAGTGGGAACCACCAGGCCGAACCTACGGATCAGATCGGTGCGTGCCAGCCACGTGCCAGTAGTCGACGCCATCAACGGGCACGAGCGGGCGCCAGGCGTTACCCACGCCCCTCGCCTGAGCAGGCGTCTCGGGCATATCGGTGCGGTGATCTTCGTCCTTCCGAACTGACGGTGCGGGTTCGACAGGCCGCAGGGGCGCTCTGATGAGGCGGACTTGATCGGGACCTGGTACGGGGTCTCGACGGTCCACTGTGGGCGGATCGGATCGGGTACGCACGACGACCTCGTCGATCCTGCTCACCCGGAGTCTGATCCTGGGTTGGCGATCTCCGCAACCGCCGATCCCGGTCGCCGCACCGCACGTCGCCGGCGAGGTGGCCGGCACCGCGTGCTCGCGCCGGAGATCGACGCGCGGCGCGGGCTGCGTACGATGCGGGGCCGGGCATCCCCTCGTCGGGTGGAGGTAGGCACGGATGTCAGGCCAGCAGGACGGGTACGCCCTCGGCGTCGACCTCGGCACCTCGAACACCGTGGCCGTGCTGCGCTGGCCGGACGGGCGGACCCGCCCGCTGCTCGTGGACGGGCACCCGATCCTCCCGTCCGGGGTCTACGCCGACACCGAGGGTCGCCTGCACGTCGGGCGGGACGCCCAGCGGCTGGCCCAGGCCGACCCGACCCGGTACGAGGCGAACCCGAAGCGCCGGGTCGACGAGGAGACGGTCGAGCTGGGCGGGCGGGTGTACCGGCCGGCGGAGCTGCTGGCCGCGACGCTGCGCGCGGTCGCCGACGCGGCGCTGGCCGCGGTGGGCTTCCTGCCGCCGGCGGTGGTCACCCATCCGGCGGCGTGGGCCGCGCCGCGCCGGCAGGTGCTGCACGACGCGCTGGAGTTGGCCGGCTGGCCGGCGGCGGCCGAGCACACCCTGTCCGGCCCGATCGCGCCTGGCACCCGCCTGCTGCGCGAACCGGTGGCCGCCGCGCGCTACTACACCCAGGTGCTGCGCCGGCCGGTGCCGGTGGGCGGCTCCGTCGCGGTGTTCGACTTCGGCGGCGGCACCCTGGACGTCGCCGTGCTCCGCAACGAGGGGGCCGACCCGTGGGGCGACTCGGGTTTTCACCTGGTCGCCACCGGCGGGGTCGCCGACCTGGGCGGCCTGGACCTGGACGCGACGCTGCTGCGCCGGCTCGGCGAGCTGGTCGCCCCCGTGCACCCGCAGCGGTGGGCCCGGCTGACCGACCCGGGGAGCACCGCCGAGTGGCGGGAACGGCAGCAGCTCCGGGAGAACGTCCGCGGCGCGAAGGAGATGCTCTCCCGGGCCACGGTCGCCCCGGTCGCCGTACCCGGGGTGGAGGCGGCGGTGCCGCTCTCCCGGGAGGACCTGGAACGGCTCGCCGCGCCCCTGCTGGCCCGGGCGGTGGCGGAGACCCGGCAGGTGATCACCGCCGCAGGGCTGACCCCCGGGCAGCTCTCCGGTCTGTTCCTGGTCGGCGGGTCGACCCGGGTGCCGTTGGTGGCCCGGCTGCTCCACGCCGAGTTGGGGGTCGCCCCGACCGTCCTCGAACAGCCGGAACTGCCGGTGGCCGAAGGCGCGCTGACCGATCTTCCGTTGCCGCGGCGGGGTGCACGGCCCGGGCACGTGGTGCCGGCGCCGGCCGCACCGCACGGCACGCCGCAAGCGACGCCGGCCGGCCGGCCGGTGAGCGGCCCGCCGGCCGCGGGACCGTACGGCACGGCCCCGGACGGCGGCGCGACGGCCCCCGGCGGGGCCGCACCGGCCACCGGTCCGCACGGCACCCTGGTCGCCGACCCCGCCCCGCCGCAGCCCGCCCCGGCGCACGCCGCGGCCGACGCCCCGTCGGAATCCGGCCGGCGGGGCCGCTGGATCGCGCTGGGCGCGGGCCTCGTGGTGGCCGCCGTGGTGGCCGCGACGCTGCTCTGGGTGTTCCGGGACCGTCACCCGCCGCTGGACTTCCACACCCCGAAGCTGGTCGCCCTGGTGTCGACCGGCGACGAGCGGCCGGGTGAGATGTTCACCGCGACGCTCGCCGACCGCGCCTACCTGGCCTACCCGTTGCCCGACGACCACTTGAAGGTGGTGGCGGTCGACACCACCACGGGCAAGGAGCTCTGGCAGCGGCCGACCCGGGTGACCGCGGAGCGGTGGGCGGGGATCCGGGCGCTGCCCGGCGGGGTCGCCGTCTTCGCCGACGCGTCCGGCGACAGCACGCCCCGCCCGCTGGTGGTGCTCGACGGTGGTTCCGGCGTCCAGCGGTGGGACGTCAGCGTCCACGGCGACGACGAGGTCTACCTCAGCGCCCGGACGATGGTCTGGCTGGACCGGACCGGCCATCGACTGGTAGGGCTTCGGCTGGACGACGGCCGGGAGCAGTGGCATCAGGACAACCCACGCAACGAGTACGGCGACGCCCGGACAACGGTGCTGCCGGTGGGCACCGGCGAGGCGCTGGACGGTTCCGCGTACCCGGACGGCTCGCCACGGGCGCCCTGGTCGGGTGACGCCGACCGGCTGGTGCAGGTGGGCGCGGACCGGTCGGTGCGGGTCGTCGCGATGGACAGCGGGGAGATCCTGCGTACCCGGCCCAACGTCGCCGACGTCGACGATCTGGTGGCGGCCCGGGACGACCGGCTGTACGTGACCGAGGATGCCAAGGGTCTTCGGCTGCTCTCCTACGACCTGGGCAGCCTCGGCGTGCCCACTGTGCTGTACACCGCGCCGGAGGAGAACAGTCGGGCTAAGGCCCTGGTCACCTGCGGTGAGCACCGCGCCTGCCTGCTGGAGGTGCCGAGCTCGGGGGCGGACGGAACCCAGGTGGTGGCGGCCAGGGAGGGGGAGGGCAGCCGGCACTGGCCGGCCCCGCAGGCCGAGAAGCTGGTGCCGCTCGGCGCGCACCTGCTCGCCGAGCGGGACTCGCCGCGGGCCGCGGTGACCCTCTTCGACCCGGACGGCGCCGCCGTGCTGCGGGACCGGGACGGCGTGGCCGTCCGGTTGGACGCCGGGAACGTGCTGCTCTTCGCCGAGCCGCCGAGCAGCGTCGAGGACGACCGCAGCCTGGCCGGGATGTCGGTGGCCGCCGCCGAGCCGTTCGAGATGGGCGAGCTGAAGCAGATCCGCAGCAAGTCCTGCTCGTGGAGCACCCAGGTGATCGCCTGCGGCGCCGAGAAGGAGCTCAGGCTCTACCGGTTCGCCGGCTGAGTCCCCGACGCGGGCCCCGTCGCCCACGCCGCCGGCGCCCGGCCCGGAGATGGCACCCCGATCCGCGAGCCGGCGGGTCGCCCGCAGGCAGCGCCCGGATCAGTCGGTGGCCGCCAGGTCGCGGAAAGCGGCCAGGGTGGCCGGGTCGTCGATGGTGGCCGGCACCGGCTCGTCCCGCCCCTCGACCAGGCCGCGCATGGTCCGGCGGAGGATCTTGCCGGAGCGGGTCTTGGGCAGCGCCGGCACCACGGTCACCCGGCGGAACGCGGCCACCGGCCCGATCCGCTGCCGGACCAGTCCGACCAGCTCGGCGGCGAGGGTGTCCGGGTCGACCTCGGCGCCGGCCTTGAGCACCACGTACCCGCTGGGGACCTGGCCCTTGAGCGCGTCCGCCACCCCGATCACCGCGCACTCGGCGACCGCCGGATGGCCGGCCAGCACCTCCTCCATCGCCCCCGTGGAGAGCCGGTGCCCGGCCACGTTGATCACGTCATCGGTGCGGCCCATCACGTAGAGGTAGCCGTCGGCGTCGAACCGCCCGCCGTCGCCGGTCAGGTAGTAGCCGGGGAAGGTCGCCAGGTAGGAGCGGACGTACCGCTCGTCGTCGTTCCACAGGGTGGGTAGGCAGCCGGGCGGCAGGGGCAGCCGGATGACGATCGAGCCGTCGGTGCCGGCCGGCACCTCCCGGCCGCCGCCGTCGACCACCCGGACGTCGTACCCGGGGACCGGCACCGACGGGGAGCCCGGCTTGATCGGCAGCGGCTCCAGACCGCGCGGGTTGGCCGCCACCGGCCAGCCCGTCTCCGTCTGCCACCAGTTGTCCACCACCGGCACGCCGAGCCGCTCCCCCGCCCAGGCCCAGGTGTCCGGGTCGAGCCGTTCGCCGGCCAGGAAGAGGGTACGGAGGCCGGTCAGGTCGTACCCGGAGATGAGCGCGCCGTCCGGGTCCTGCCGGCGGATCGCCCGGATCGCGGTGGGCGCGGTGAACAGGGCGGCGACCCGGTGCTGCGCGACCACCCGCCAGAACGCGCCCGCGTCCGGGGTGCCGACCGGCTTGCCCTCGTAGAGCACGGTGGTCGCGCCGGTGAGCAGCGGCGCGTACACGATGTAGGAGTGGCCGACCACCCAGCCGACGTCGGAGGCGGCCCAGAAGACCTCGCCGGGCTCGATGCCGTAGACGTTCCGCATCGACCAGCGCAGCGCCACGGCGTGCCCGCCGTTGTCCCGCACCACGCCCTTCGGCCGGCCGGTGGTGCCGGAGGTGTAGAGGATGTAGAGCGGGTCGGTGGCGGCCACCGGCACGCAGCCGACCGGCTCGGCGCCGGCCATCGCCTCGTCCCAGGTGAGATCCCGGCCGGCGACGAGCGGGGCGGGCTCCTGCGACCGCTGCACGATCACGCAGCGTTCCGGGGCGTGGGTCGCCTCGTCCAGCGCGGCGGCGAGGATCGGGTGATACGGCACGACCCGGTCCACCTCGATGCCGCAGGAGGTGGCCACCACCACCTTCGGCTGCGCGTCGTCGATCCGCACGGCCAGCTCGTGCGCGGCGAAGCCCCCGAAGACCACCGAGTGCACCGCGCCGATCCGGGCGCAGGCCAGCATCGCGACCACCGCCTCCGGCACCATGGCCAGGTAGAGCAGCACCCGGTCGCCCCGGCCGACGCCGAGCCGACGCAACGCCCCGGCGAACCGGGCGGTCTCTGCCAGCAGTTCGGCGTAGGTGAGGGTGCGGACGGTGCCGGTGACCGGGCTGTCGTGGATCAGCGCGGGCTGGTCGCCCCGGCCGGCCGCGACGTGCCGGTCGAGCGCGTTGTGGCAGGTGTTCAGCTCCCCGTCCGGGAACCAGCGGTACAGCGGCGCCGCACCGTCGTCGAGGACCCGCTCCGGCACCCGGTACCAGTCGATGTCCGCCGTTGCCTCGCGCCAGAAGCCCTCCGGGTCGGCGATGCTCCGCTCGTACGCTGATCGATACGCACCCATCCCGTCATGCTCCGTGACGGAGCCGTCACGGCACGACGGCCGGCCGGGATCGGTGCGCCGGAAGCGCGCCCCGGCTCGCCGAACGGCCCGGACCGGCCGGTGGGCGGTCCGGGCCGTTCGGCGAGCCCACCGGGCGACGGATGAACCGCGCCGGGCCGGGTAATGCGACCGCCGTCCTGGTGGAGTGACGGCCGGCGTCGCGGCGTTCCGCGACCGG
>NZ_JBJZOG010000185.1:0-5996 GCF_047200535.1 Micromonospora mangrovicola
TGTGTTCAGGGGAGAGGGGACGGGGGGCGCCGGAAGGGGGAGGGGGGGGGGGGGGGGGGGCCTGTCCCCCCCCCCCCCCGCCGGGTGGGTGGTGCGTCGGCCCTCGGCTCAGCCGAGACCGCCCTTGATGGCGCTGATCAGCTCACCGTTGCTGGTGTCGCCGGAGAGCTCCCAGAAGAACGCGCCACCGAGGCCCTGGTTCTTCGCGTAGGTCATCTTGCCGCCGATGGTGGCCGGGGTGTCGTAGCCCCACCAGTTCGAGCCGCACTTGGCGTACGCGGTGCCGCCGACGGTGCCGGTCGCCGGGCAGGTGTTCTTGAGCACCTTGTAGTCCTCGATGCCCTGCTCGTAGGTGCCGGGCGCCGGGCCGGTGGCGGTGCCGCCCGGGGCGCTCTGGGTGACCCCCGTCCAGCCCCGGCCGTAGAAGCCGATGCCGAGCAGCAGCTTGTCGGACGGGATGCCCTTGGACTTGAGCTTCTGGATCGCCGCGTCGGACCAGAAGCCCTGCTGCGGGATGCCCGAGTACGAGTAGAGCGGCGAGTGCGGCGCGGTCGGGCCCTGCGCGTTGAAGGCGCCGTAGTAGTCGTACGTCATCGGCATGAGCCAGTTCAGGTTCGGCGCGGCGCCGGCGTAGTCGGTCGCGTCGATCTTGCCGCCGTTGCTGCCGTCGGCGGTGATCGCCGCGGTGACCAGGAAGCTGGAGCCGAACTTGCTGCGCAGCGCGCTGATCACGTTCTTGAAAGCGTTCGGGCCGCTGCTGTCGCACTGCAGGCCGCAGGCGTTCGGGTACTCCCAGTCGATGTCGATGCCGTCGAAGACGTCCGCCCAGCGCGGGTCCTTGACCAGCGCGTAGCACGAGTCGGCGAACGCGGCCGGGTTCTGCGCGGCCTGGGTGAAGCCGCCCGACCAGGTCCAGCCGCCGAAGGACCAGAGCACCTTCAGGTTCGGGTACATCTTCTTGAGCTTGCGGAGTTGGTTGAAGCTGCCGCGCAGCGGCTGGTCCCAGGTGTCGGCCACGCCGTCCACGCTGTCCGCCGCGGTGTACGCCTTGTCGTAGTCGGCGTAGCTGTCCCCGATGCTGCACCGGCCGCCGCTGGTGTTGCCGAACGCGTACAGGATGTGGGTGAGCTTGGCCGCGGATCCGCTGGTGTGGATGTTCTTCACGTGGTAGTTGCGGGCGTAGACGCCCCACTCGGCGAAGTAGCCGACGACCTTCTTTCCGCCCGAGGGCGGCGGGGTGGTGGGCGGCGGCGTGGTGGGCGAGGGGGTCGGCGACACCGTGGGCGAGGGGGTCGGGGACGCGGTCGGCGAGGTGGTCGGGGACGGGGCGCTGGTGGTGGGGGTGCCCCCGCCGGAGCAGGACGCGCCGTTGATCGTGCAGTTCAGCGGCCCCTGGTACGGCCCGGTGCCGTTGTAACCCCAGCTGAAGCTGGCGCCCGGGGCGAGCGGGCCGGCCCAGCTCTTCTTGGCGGCGACGTAGTGGTTGCCGCTGCTGGTGACGTCGGCGTCCCAGAAGGTGCTGATGCTCGTGCCGGCGGGCAGGTCGAACTCGATGCGCCAGGTGTCCACGCTGGTGCTGGTGCCGTTGGTGACGGTCACCTTGCCCTCGTGGCCGGTGCCCCAGTCCTGCACCTTGGTGAAGGTGGCGGTCACGCTGCCGGCCGCGGAGGCCGTCGCCAGTGGCATGGCCGCGGCCACCAGCGCTACCACGGCGCCGGTGGCCCAGAGGGCCCGGCGGAGCGATCTCTTCATACGGCGTCTCCCCAAACAGTTAGGAAACTTTCCTTATTGAATGTTGAGACGCTACTCAGGCCGTCATCAGTTAGTCAAGATGTAGATGTCTCGATCCCTCGCCGCCCGAGCCGGGGCCGCGCCGGCACGCGCGTAGCCTCGGCACATGAGCGTTTTCGACGTGGCGATCGACGCCCTCTCCGGCGGCCCGGCCGACCTCGCGCGGTACCGGGGCCGCGCCCTGCTGGTGGTCAACGTGGCCTCCCGGTGCGGGCTGACCCCGCAGTACGCCGCCCTGCAGGCCCTCGCCGACTCCTACGCCGACCGTGGGCTGACCGTGCTCGGGGTGCCGTGCAACCAGTTCGCCGGGCAGGAGCCCGGCACGGCCGCCGAGATCGAGGAGTTCTGCCAGGTCAACTATGGCGTGACCTTCCCGCTGACGGAGAAGGTCGACGTCAACGGCCCCGACCGGCACCCGCTCTACGCGGAGCTGGTGTCCACCCCGGACGCCGAGGGGCACACCGGCGACGTCCGGTGGAACTTCGAGAAGTTCCTCGTCGCGCCGGACGGCACCGTGGCGGCCCGGTTCGCCCCGCAGGTGACCCCGGACTCCCCCGAGCTGCGGGCCGCGATCGAGAAGGTGCTGCCGGCCTGACCGGCGCGCACCCGGAAGCAACGGCCGCGCCCATCCGCCAGGGGTGGGCGCGGCCGTTCGCGGTGGTTCAGCCCGCGGCGGACTTGAAGACCGGGTAGTAGCCGCCGGACTGGCCGGCCGCCGTCGGGTGGTACGAGACGGTCAGGTTGAGGTAGTTCAACGCGTGCAGCCACTTCTCGCCGTAGCTGCACAGCTGGTGCCCCACGAAGATCGAGCGCACGTCGGCGAACTTGAAGCCGGCGGAGGTGGCGGCGGTCTTCGTGATGTCGTCGAGCAGATTGATGCCCTCGTTGATCTTGGCCCGGGAGGTGGCGCTGAGCCCGACACAGAGCGTGCCGAGCTGGTAGAAGACCGGGTAGCCGACGACCACCACGCGGGCCGAGGGCGACCGACCCTTGATGCCGTTGTAGACGTTGGCCAGCTTGCCGGGCAGTTCGGTGCGGGCCTTGTCCTCGGCGGCCTGCACGGCGGCCACGCACTGGGTCTCACCCTGCAGCACGCAGGTGGTCATGATGCTGGAGAAGCCGACGTCGTTGCCGCCGATGGTGATGCTGACCAGGGTGGTGGTCGAGGAGAGCGCGGAGAGCTGACTGTTGATGACGTCGGCGGTGGTCGCACCCGAACAGGCCACCGACCTGTACGAGGCCGGCTGGACGTTGGTGTTGTAGAGCGCGGGGTAGGCGTTGGTGCTCCGCAGGCACGACCCGCTCTCCGCGGTGTAGCTGTCGGCGCCGACGCCGGAGGCGTACGAGTCGCCGAGCGCGACGTACCGGTCGGTGGCGGCGGCCTGGGCGGCGGTGGGCAGGGCCAGCATGATGCCGAGGGACGAGGCCAGCGTCAGGGCGAGGGTGGCAAGACGAGATCTCCGCACGTCGCACTCCTGGGGGTGGGGAAGTGGTGGTGGGAGATAGATATCAATAGATCAGACAGTCAGGGAAGATCATCAATTTCGCACAGGATGCCGATAGGCCCGAATAGCTACAAAACATTGCCATCCTGTGACCTGGCTGTGAAGGTTTCCGCCAGCGCTGTCCGTTGTCGACCATCCGGGCGGCGGACAACCCACCGACGCGGTCGGGAATGCCGGCCACCGTGGACGGGTTGGCACCGGACATGACGACTGTGGGACTGATCGGCAGCGGCAACATCGGCGGTACCGTGGCCCGGCTCGCGGTGGGTGCCGGCCACGACGTGGTGCTCAGCAACTCACGCGGCCCGGAGACGCTCCAGGAACTGGTCGACGAGCTCGGCCCGCGGGCGCGGGCGGCCAGCCCGGCGGAGGCGGCGGCAGCCGGTGACCTGGTGGTGGTCACCATTCCGCTGCGGGCCTACCGGGAGGTGCCCGCCGCACCGCTGGCCGGCAAGGTGGTCATCGACACCAACAACTACTACCCGGAGCGGGACGGCCGGTTCCCGGAGCTGGACGACGAGTCGACCACGACCAGCGAGCTGCTCCAGCGGCACCTGCGCCAGGCGCGGGTGGTCAAGGGCTTCAACAACATCTACTTCAAGCACCTGCTCGCGCTGGCCCGACCGGCCGGCGCGGCGGACCGTAGCGCCCTGCCCATCGCCGGCGACGACGCCACGGCCAAGGACACCGTCAACGCTTTCCTCGACTCGGTCGGCTACGACGCCGTCGACGTCGGCCCGCTCGCCGAGGGGTGGCGGTTCCAGCGCGACACCAGCGCGTACGCCACCCTCTACGCGGCCGACCCGGCCGACTGGGAGCGGCCGGCGCCGGTGGACGCGGCGACGCTGCGCGCCGCCCTGGCTGCCGCCCGCCGGTACGCCGACGGCTGACCAGCTGGCCCAGACTGCTGATCGACCCGGGTTGCGGCAGGTCGAGGTGTCGCGGGCAGCGGACACCCCAGTTCACGCCATGCCGAGTGGATCAAGCCGGCTGCGGTGGTGGCTCGGGCGGACGGATGAGCCGCATCGCCGGGTCGGCGGTCTCCCGGAAGCCGAGCGAGCGGTAGAGCGGCCGGCCCGCCGTCCGGCGCGTGGACCACGAATGCCGCCAGCCACGGCTCCGGCTCGGCCAGCCATTCCCGCAGGTTGTCCCGGACCACGTCCTGCAACGGACCCGGCGCCGGGTCCACGCCGGCCATTCCGGCGAACATCAGCCCGCGCAGCCGGACCAGCTCCGCGGCGTCCTCAGCGGTCGCCCGACGTGCGTCGATCATGAACCGCCGTACCTGGCCTGGGGACGGGTGCCACCGCGCCCGGCCGGCGGCGAGCAGCCGCGGCCGGTCAGACCGGGCGGCGGCCGGCGAAGCCGCACTCCGCGCGGTGGTACCAGCGCACCTCGTCGTCCCCCTCCAGCCAGCACCAGAGCACGGCCCGGCCGTCCCGCTCGCCGGGGAAGTCCAGCAGCACCGGGGCAATGCCCTTGACCTGGATGTCGTGCTGGTGCAGCTCCTCCAGCACAGCGTGCAGCCGTGCCTCCAGGGACTTCAGCTCGGCCCGCCCGCCGAGCACACTGACCCCGTGGTCGGCCAGGTCGGCGCGCAGCTCGGCCAGGTCGGCCCGGAGCCGGATCAGCTCGTCGACGCGGGGTCGCAGGGTGGCCACCAGGTGACGGGCCTGGGCGAGAGTGAACACCGCGCCAGTATGGGGCACGATCGGGGCCGTGCGTCGGCCCGGCGGCCGTCCGCACCCCCGCGCCCGCCGAGGAACCGGGGGGTCACCCCGGTTCGTCGTGGTGGGTTGTCAGCCGGCCTCGGACGGCCCCGCGTCGCTGCCATCGGGATGAACCAAGGCGCGGCAGTCAGTCGGCCTGGGCGGCCAGCTCGCGGGCCCGGTCCCGGGCCGCCTCCAGCGCCGCCAGCAGGGCCGCGCGGACGCCGTGGTTCTCCAGCTCGCGGATGGCGGAGATGGTGGTGCCTGCGGGCGAGGTGACCGCCTCGCGGAGCTTCACCGGGTGCTCGCCGGAGTCGCGCAGCATCACCGCCGAGCCGATGGCGGTCTGCACGATCAGCTCGTGCGCCACCTGGCGCGGCAGCCCGAGCAGAATGCCGGCGTCGATCATGGCCTCGACCAGCAGATAGAAGTAGGCGGGACCGGAGCCGGAGAGGGCGGTCACCGCGTCCTGCTGCGACTCGGGCACCCGGATGGTGGCGCCGAGCGGCTTGAACATCTCCTCGGCCAGGGCCAGGTGCGCGCCCGTCGCGTGCGCGCCGGCCGAGATGGCGCTCATCGCCTCGTCCACCAGCGCCGGGGTGTTGGTCATCACCCGGACCACCGGGGTGCCCTCGGGCAGCCGCCGGTTGAAGAAGCTGGTGGGCAGGCCGGCGCAGAGCGAGATGACCAGCTTGTCGGCCGGCACCTTGGGGCCGATCTCATCCAGCAGCGCGGCCGCGTCCTGCGGCTTGACCGAGACGGCGAGCACCTCCGCCTCGTCCACCGCGGTGAGGTTGTCCACGACCCGCACCCCGTACCGGTCGGTCAGTTCCTGGGCGCGGGCGGGTCGCCGGGCGGTGGCGAGCAGCCGCTCCACCGGCCAGCCGGAGCGGAGCAGCCCGGAGAGCATCAGTTCGCCGATCTTGCCCGCGCCGATCACCGCGACCGTGTGCACTTCGGATGCCATGACGCCGTACCCCTCTCGCCTCGC
>NZ_JBJZOG010000186.1:0-5988 GCF_047200535.1 Micromonospora mangrovicola
GCCGGAACGGTCAGTACTGCGGGGTGATGAAGATGCCCGCCTGGTCGACGATCGCGTGGGTGGTGCCCGAGCTGCTGTTGTAGAGGTCCAGCCCGGCCTGGGTGCCCACGATGGCGAGGTTCGACGCGGTCTCGCCCGCCACGAAGTTGACGTTCGACACCGACGGGGTCACCTCGATACCCGGATGCGCGATGAGGAAGCCGGAGGCGGTCGGCCCGGTGACGGTCAGGTTCGCCACGATCGCGGCGGCCTCGAGGGAACAGCAGGTGTTCGGGGAGACGTTGACCGTTTCCCGCGGCTGGAGCGGCGAGATGCCCCGGTCGGGGAGGCCCGTGCCGTTTCGGGTGTCGGCGATCCGCAGCGGCCCGTTCGGCACGTAGCTCAGCTGGCCGTCCGGCCCGAAGTATCCGGCCAGGTCCGCGACCACGTGGGTGCTACCGGAGCTCTGGTTGTGGATGCTCAGCTTGAGGTCCGTCACCGGCACGATGACCAGGTTCGGGATGGTCTGGCCGGTGACGAAGTTCAGGTTCGACGCGGTCGGCACCGGCGTGCCGTACGGGAAGACCTTCAGCACGCCGTTGGCCTGCGGCGCGGTGACCGTGACGTTGAGGACCACGGCGGTGGCGCCCGGGGAGACCTTCAGGTCCAGGTCGAGTGTCCGGGTGCTGTTCGGCGCGAGCGCGCCCCCTCCGGTACGGGTGTCCAGGACCCGCGTCGGCGTCTGGGCGGCGAAACCCTGGCCGGTGGCCCCGTACCAGCCCTGAAGGTCGGCGACCACGTGCACGGTGCCGCTGCCGCTGTTCCGGATCCTGATCTTCCCGTTGGTCATCGGCACGGTCACCAGGTTCGGCACCGTCTCCTTCGCGACGAAGTTGACGTTCGAGGCGTTGGGCAGGCTCGTGCCGTCCGGGTAGACGGTGAGGAACCCGGCGGCCGTCGGCTGGGTCACGGTGACGTTCAGGACCACCGCGCTGATGTCGGCGGCCGGCACCCCGCCGATGCTGTCGATCGGCAGGACCACCTCGGAGTTCGCCGCCACCGGGGTGGTGGTGCCCACGCCGATCGCCGACCGGGTGTCCAGCAGGCGGGTCGGCGCCACCGCCGTGTAGTGCGCGCCGAGCGTGACGCAGGACGGGAAGCTGGCATTGGCACCGGGGCGGAAGCCGCTCAAGGAGCCGTACACCAGTCCGCAGGCTCGCCCGGCCCGCCGGAACCGGTGGTCCACGTCGAGCGTCGGCCCGCTGAGCCGCCAGACCGGGGAGTCGTCGTACTGGTAGACGAAGGAGCCGCCTGGGCCGTCGGTCGTCCACTGGTACGACGTGCTGCCCCGCAGCTTGGTGTCGAAAGGGCCGGCACCGATGGTGCGGTGGATGGGCTCCACCTTCGTGAGGAACCCCTGGATCCGCTCGACCGCACCCCGGTCGTGGTAACCGTTGCCCGTGCCGGTGTTGTTCCACGTGGGATCGTCGGCGTGCGGGTTGCCGAGCATGTCGGTGGCCGGCACGCCTCGCGCGGTCGCGTCGGCCGAGTCCACGGCGGGTGAGCTCTGCTTCAGCGGAAGGTAGGCGCGGTCAGCGCCGGTCACGATGCCGAGCAGGGGATCGGCGGAGATGTCGGAGGCGCCCTGACCGGTGGCCGCCTGGAAGTCGTCCAGGGTCGGGTAGGTGGTCCCGGCCCAGGCATAGGGGGCCCAGCCGGGGGTGGGGTCGACCAGGTTGTGGTGGGCGGCCGCCTGCGACGCCGACTCGGCCGACACCACGACGGCCGTCTCGACGACCGGCTGCGCGCATCCGCTCTGGTCGGCCAGCGGCTGGACGATGTTGTTGGCGATGACCGCGTCGGGCGAGCTGCCGGTGACCTCGATGCCCGGTCCGCACAGGGCCCGGACGGTGTTGTTGGTGACGGTGGATCCGGGGGCGCCGGTGAGGAGCATCGTGCCGGCCGGAAGCTGGTTGGCGACCACCGTCGTCCCCGTCACGCCCGACTCGACGACCAGCCCCGGCGTGCCGGGAGAGTTCAGCCAGTTCCGGCTCACGGTCACGTCCTGGGAGCCGCCGGTGACCCGTACGCCGGCCGGGCTGAGACCCTGTTGAACGGACAGGTTGTTGACGGTGACCCGGGACGAGGCGTCGACCACGACGGCCGCGCCCTCGCGGTCGCCGTAGACGGTGAAGCCGTCGACGACCACGTCGTGCGCCTGGCGGAGGGTGAGGATGGTGCCGGTGACGGTGGTGGTGTTGTAGCGGCCCACCCGGACCATGGCGGAGGTCGTGTTGACCGCCCGGAACGTGATCGGGGCCGCCTCGGTGCCCGACCGGGTGAAGGTGACGTTCTCCAGGTAGATCCCCGGCTGCACCAGCACGGTCTGGCCGGGCTGCACGGCGGCTGCGGCGGCCGAGATCGTGCAGAAGGGCGCCTCCGGGCTGCCGTCGCCGCCGGCGATACAGCCGGTCTGGCTGACGAACAGCTCCGACCCGGTGGAGACCGCGGGAGCTGCTGCGGCGGCAGGTGCCGCGACCGCGGCGGGTACCACCGGTCCGACCAGGCCGGCGGCGCCGATCAGGGGTGCGAGTGCGTACAGGGAACGGGCAGGTCTTCTCATGAACACCCCGTGACGATCAAGGAATGACGTGCCGCGGCAGCGTACCCCGGTGGCGGACCTTTCGAGGTCCGCCCTCCGGTCACGGCGTCCACAGTGGTCAGGGGCGGCGGTGCAGGTAGCGGGCGCGGCGGCCGGCGTCGCGGAAGCCGAGCCGCCGGTACAGCGCGGCCGCCGGGTTGTCGTCGTTGACGCAGAGCCACGCGGCGCCCGCCCCGGTGCCGGCCAGCCCGCGCAGCGCGCCCGCCACCAGGTACGCCCCGACTCGCCGGCCCCGCCAGCCGGGCACCACGCCCACCTGGTCGACCCAGTCGTCGATGACGTTGACGAAGCCGACGGCCCTGCCGTCCGCCGTACGGGCGAGCATCGACAGCTCCGGCCGGTACCCGTCGTCGTCGCGCAGCTCCCCCAGCCACTCGTCGGGTGCCGGCTCGACGAAGCCGGGCCGGTCGGCGAAGGACGCCCGGTAGGTGTCGAACAGCTCGGGGCCGAGCGTCGCCGGTTCCAGCCGTACCCCGTCGGGCGCCGGCACGTCGGGGAGGGCGTCGAGGTCGTGCCGGAGCACCCACTCCAGGAAGGTTCGCGCGAAGCCGCGCGCGGTGAAGAGGTCCTCCGCGCCCGCGTTCCACGTCTCGGTGGTGAGCAGCAGGTCCGTACCGCCGGCCTGCTCGTCGGCCCAGTCGAGCAGCCGGCCGCCGATCCCCCGGCCCCGCCAGGCCGGGTGCACGAGGCCGGTGGCGGTGGCGGGCGTGCGCCCGGTGCCGACCCCGACGGCCGCGACCAGTTCCCCGTCGTGCCAGGCGCCGAGGGTGCGGGTCTGGAGCAGCCGCGCCCGCAGCAGCGGCGGCTCGGCGAGGAGCGGCAGCCCACCGTCGGCGGCGAGGCACGCCTCGGCCAGCCCGGCCAGCGCCGGAAGGTGTTCGTCGCCGAACTCCTGCCAGGTCAGCACGTCCGTCCGCTCCTCCCGCCCGCCGACGAGCCGGCCCCTCGGCCGGCGGGAGCATCGGCGTGCCCGGGGCAGTAAGCCTGTACGCCCGGGTCGGCGTCAACCGGATTCGCTGGCCGTCGTGGTTCCGGTGCCGTGCGGGAGGGCACCTCAGGACCGCGGGGCACCTGCGGCGGCGAGCGCCTCCAGCAGTATCCGCAGGCGGCGCTCGCGGCGGAACCGCCCCTCGAACAGGCCGACCTGCCAGGCGGCCGGGCTCTGTACCCGGTCGCGCCAGTGCTCGGCCAGCTTGCGCGTGTCGTCGTGCGACGTCAGCGCCTCCGCCACCTCGGGCGGCACGTCGAGGATGAGGAGCGGGCCGCCGGGACGGTCGCGTTCCACCCGCACGCCGGTGAGCGCACGGGCCGGCAGCCGCACGTCCCACCAGGCCGGATCCTCGGGGTCGGCCTCCGCCAGTTCGTCGGCCCACACCCCGCGCAGCCGGCCGCGGACCTCCCCGTCGCTGATCGAGAGCATCGGGTGCCCGGCGCCGTAGCCGTACCAGGCGCTGGCACCGATGGAGAGGGCCAGGTATGCCAGCGGGCTGGCCACCAGCACGACAGCTGTGGCGAGGAGCGGCAGCCGCGAGCCCGGCAGCGCCAGCGGTACGGCCAGGAACAGGAGCAGGGCCCAGACGGCGACCAGGCCGAAAAGCCCCGCGACGGTCACCGGGCGCATCCGGTAGCCGGCTCTGATCGGCCGTAGCGTGCCGAGCACCCGCAGCAGACGCCGGCGCATGCGCAGCTCCGGTACGGCGACGCTCACGGCTGGCCGAGGTTGGCGCGCAGCTGCTCGACTCTCTCGCGCTGCGCGTCGACGAGCCGCTGGTACTGCGCGACCTGTTCCCGGGCCTGACGGACGGGGTCGGCGCCGTACGCGTCGGCGCTCCCGGTCAGCTGCGCGACCACCTCGGCGAGGTTGGCCGCGGCCGCGTCGGTGGCCCGGCCGGTAGCGGCGAGGATCGCCTCGCGCAGCTCGTAGGTCTGCATCCGGCGGGTCTCCGCGGCCAGCTCGATGTCGACGAGGCGGCCGCTCGCGCCGCACGTCGCCCGCACCAGCCCCGTGTCGTCGGCGCCCTCGCCGGTGAGCTCCTGCATGGTGGTGGCGAGCCGGTTCGCCTGCTCGGCCATGCCCTCGATGCGGCGTCGCACGTCCGGGTCGATCACGAAGTCTCCTCTCCCACGGGGTCAGGCGAAGTTCTCGCCGACGTGGAACTCGGTCAGGTCCGGCGTATCCGCGGCACCGTCGTCCGGGAGCGCCATCAGCTTCAGGAAGTCCTTGGCGAGCCCGTTGACGACCGCCAGGACCAGCCCGCCCAGCGCGGTCACCCCCGCGACCATGGTGGTGACGGAGCCGGCCATGGCCGCCCCGGCGGCCTCGATGATCGGCTCGAGCAAGACAGGGGCACCGGGAATGAGCTCGGCGGCGCGCATGGCGATCAGCCAGATCAGGAACGGCCCGGTCATCGCGGCCAGGGCGATCCACAGGCCGCCGAGGGCGACCTCCAAGGAGTGCAGGGCCTCGCCGAGGGTGCGGACGTACGCGCCGAGCTCGTCCAGGTGGGCCTTCAGCCTGGTGGCCATGATGACGAAGCTGTCCCTGCCCTGGCCCTTCCAGGTGCCGGTGGCCGCCGAGCAGATCTTGTCGAAGTTCGCGTTGAGGGCCTTCTGCAGGTGGTCGCCGTGGCGGATCAGGTCGGCGCCGGCCTGGGCGATGCCGACCGGATTGGCCACGAACAGCACGGCGCCGGCCACGCCGATGAGGAACGTCGGGCACAGCGCGGCACAGGCCGACATGCCGCCCACGATCGCACCGATCTCCGCCAGGGTGATCGAGGCGCCCACGGTGACGAGCACCCCCGGATCCTGGGCGAGCTGGGCCAGGCCCGTCCTGCCGTACGCGTCGGCGAGGCCGCTCACCGGCGTCGGCGTGCCACCGAACCCACCGACGTGCAGGTTCTCCGCGCGCTCGTACTGATCCGCGACGACGCCGAGTTTCGCGCCGATCTGCCGGCACACGTCCGCCGCCCCGCGCACGTCCTTGACCAGGAAGTCAACGCGCTGGATGTACATCGCCTCCAGCGGCGACAGGGCGACGCCGAACCCGGGCGGATCGATGACGCCGTCGCGGGCGATGCCGTCCGCCCCGTGCGCGTAGTCCTCGGCGACGGTGGTGCCGAGGGTCCGCCCATGCGCGCGGACGTCGTCCGGGTCCACGGTGAAATCGGCCATGCTGCCTCCCCCGCTGGCTACTCCCGCATCGTAGGCGATCACTGCATGACCGGATGTCCCTCGCACATGGACCGCGACCTCCGCGACACCAGGCGGGTCCCCGGACGGGCGGCGGTCCTCAGGTGATGCCGGCTCCGAGCGGGGCACCGACCGGGATGGTGTCGAGATGTCTC
>NZ_JBJZOG010000187.1:0-5941 GCF_047200535.1 Micromonospora mangrovicola
GCGCTGACGCCGCCGGCTACCGTCCGGCGAGGAACAGCAGCGCGGCCGCCACCAGCCCCACCTCGACCAGGCCGACGAAGACCCGGTCGCTGATCCGGTCGACGATCCGCCGGCCCAGCCAGGCGCCGGCGAGGGTGGCGGGGGTCAGCGCCGCGCCGAGCAGCAGCACCTCCCGGCTGAGCAGGCCGGCGACGGCGTACCCGGCGGTCTTGGACAGGTGCAGGGTGAGCGCGGCGGCCGCCTCGGTGCCCACGTACGCGGCCCGGGTCAGCCCGTACGCGAGGAAGAACGGCGCGGTGAGTGGGCCGACGGAGCCCAGCAGCGCCGAGCCGAGGCCGGAGGCCGCGCCGACCGCGACGAAGGACCGTTCGCCGGGGCGGCCCGGCGGCCGGCCGAGACGTCGCCACGCCACCACGGCGAGCAGGAACACCCCGAGCAGCCGCTTCAGCGCGGCCAGCGGCGCGTGGGCCAGCAGCAGTGCCCCGAACAGCGCGAACGGTGCCGCTCCGAGGGCGAACCGGCCGACGAGCGGCCAACGCAGCTCCCGCCGGTTCAGCCAGGCCCGGGCGCCGTTGCTGGACAGTTGGGCGAGGGTGAGTACCGGTACCGCGACCCGTAACCCGAACAGGGCGGTGAAGACCGGCAGCAGCAGTACCCCGCCGCCGAAGCCGGTCACCGCGGAGAGCAGGGCCAGCAGGAACGCTGCCGCCGAGGCGGCCAGCAGCGTGCCGAGCATTCAGCGGCCGACCGGTTCGGCGCCGGCCGCCGGGCCGCCCGTGGCCGGGCCGAGCAGCCGCAGCAGTAGCCGCGGCTCGCCCGGCCACGCGTCGAGGAGCACCTGCCGGGGCACCTGCCGGCCGGCGTACCGCAGCGCCAGGGCCACCACCACGATGTCGTCGAGCGGGCCGATGACCGGCAGGAACTCGGGAATCAGGTCGATCGGGCTGGCCACCCACAGCCCGGCGAAAACGATGGCCGCCTTCGCCCGGCGCGGCACCCGCGGATCCTTGCGCAGCCGGCGCACCGTGGTGAGGCAGTCCGGGATGAACGACGCCAGATCCCGCAGGATGCCCGGCGGTAGCCGCCGGGCGAGCAGGACCAGCAGCGCCCAGCTGGCCAGCAGGCAGGCCACCGCGACACCGAGCCCGATCAGCCAGTCGCGCACGCCGGTGGTCCTTCCCACGGGATACGGGCCGTGTCCGCCGGCCCACCAGGAATGTACGCCGCGACGCCGCCGGCCGCCCGCCGGGAATGCGCCGCCGGCCGGCTGCGCTGAGCCGGTCGGAACCGGCGGATACGGTGGGTGCGGGAGGTGACGGCGGTGACGACTGGCTGGGAGGCGGCGGTCGAGGCGCAGATCCGGTCGGCCCAGGAGCGGGGTGAGTTCGACAACCTGCCCGGTGCCGGCAGGCCGATCCCGGGTCGGGACCTGCCCTACGACGAGTCGTGGTGGATCAAGAGCTTTCTGGAGCGGGAGCAGCTGCCGACCGACCTGCTGCTGCCCACCCCGCTGCAGCTGCGCCGCCGCGTCGAAGCGCTCCCCGACGAGGTACGGGACCTGCCCACCGAGGAGTCGGTGCGGGGGTACGTCGCCGACCTGAACGCGGGGATCGTGGCCTGGCTGCGTACCCCGACGGGCCCGCGCGTGGTGGTCCGCCCGGTCAACGTCGACGACGTCGTACGCCAGTGGCGGGGCGACCGGGAGCGGGCGGCGGCCGAACGCGTCACCGCTGCGGCCGCCACCGCCGCCCCGCAGGCTGCTTCCGCCGCCCCGGGCCGGCGGCGGCGCTGGCGGCTGCCCTGGCGACGGCGCTGAGCGTGCCGTCGTCGAAAGGACCACCACCCCGAGCCGGTGGTCCTTGCGACGACGGCGTGCGGGGTCAGGCGTCGGCTGCCGACGGCGGCCGGGAGGCCGGCAGCAGCAGCGCCGGCAGCACGGCGGCCAGCGTGAAGCCCAGCACCCACCAGAAGGTGGCCCCGAACGCGGCGGCTCGCCCGCCCGGGTCGAGCTGCCCGGGCGCGACGTGCGTGGCGAGCTGCCGCTGCACCACGACCGCGAGCACCGCGCCGCCGAAGGCCCCGCCGAGCTGCTGGAAGATCCGGATCGCGCTGGTCGCCCGGGGGATCGCCGGCCTCGGCAGCCCCCGGTACGGGCTGGCCAGCACGGGCACGATGGTGGCGCCCATGCCGACGCCGCTGACCACCAGCGCCGCGGCGAGCAGCAGCTGGCTGGTGTCGGCGGCGACCTGGGTGTACGCGAGGGTGCCGGCGGCGGCCAGCGCCAGGCCGGCCAGCACGATCGGCCGGGGGCCGATCCGGTCGGTGAGGCGTCCGGCGCCGACCAGACCGACCGCCATGCCGAGGCCCTGCGGGGCGAGCAGCAGCCCCGCGTGCAGGGCGGACGCGCCCCGCACCTGCTGCTGGTAGAGCGGCAGCAGGATGATCGCCCCGAAGAGGGCGATGCCGGAGAGGAACACCACCGCCGCGCAGGCGGCGAACGTCCGGCTGCCGAGCAGGCGCAGGTCGAGCAGCGGCTCGCGCCGGGTGCGCAGCGCGTGCAGGGTGAAGGCGACCAGCAGGGCGACCCCGAGGCTGAGCGCGACGAGCACTGCCGGGTCGTCGAACCGGCCGTGCCGGCCGGCCTCGGCGAGACCGTAGACCACGGCGGCGCAGCCGGGCGGCAGCAGGGCCAGGCCGAGCAGGTCCAGCGGCGCGGCGCCGGCGGGGCGGGCGTCGGGCAGTACCCGCCGGGCCAGCAGCAGTCCGGCCAGGCAGATCGGCACGTTGACGAAGAAGATCCAGCGCCAGCTCAGGTCGGTGACGATGAGGCCGCCGAGGACCGGGCCGAGGACCGGACCGAGCATGGCCGGGATGCCGATGGCGGCCATCACCCGGCCGAGCCGGTCGGGGCCGGCGGCCTGGGCAAGGATGGCCTGTGCCAGGGGTACGAGCATCCCGCCGCCGACGCCCTGCACGACCCGGAACGCGATGAGGCTGCCGGCCGACCAGGCGAGCCCGGACAGCAGCGATCCGACCAGGAACCCGGCGAGGCTGAACGTCCAGAGCGCCCGGGTGCCGAACCGGTCGGCGGCCCAGCCGGTCAGCGGGATCATCATGGTCATCGCCAGCAGGTAGCCGGTGCCGACCCACTGGATGGTGGAAAGGCCGGCGTCGAACTCCCGCAGCAGCGTGTTGACCGCGACGTTGGTCATGGTGGCGTCGAGCTGGACGGCGAACGCCCCCAGCATGATCACGCCGACGAGCCGGAGCAGGTCCGGCGGTATGCCCGGTGCGGGCGCCGGCGGCTGCACTGTCTGGTCCATTTCCGTATACTCCTCGACTCTGCGGTAAACACTTACTGCGGGATGCGGCGGAAGGCCCCCGCCCGTCCTCTTCGAGCGTGATCAGCGGCCCGGCGCGGGCCCGGTCATCCCGTCCAGCAACTGCCCGACCACCCGGTCCCGCAACGCGGGGGCTCCGGCGGACTCGGCCTCGGCCGCGAACGGGGGAGCGAAGATCTGCAACGCCACGACGGCGCCCATCGCGGTGGCGTACGCGACCTCGAACGGGCAGTCGGCCCGGAAGACCCCCTCCTGTTGACCGCGCTCGTAGAGCCCCCGGATGGCCTTCGGCAGCTGGTCGGCGGTGGGCAGGGACAGCAGGCGGGCCCCGCTGAGCGACTCGTGCAGCATCAGCGCGAGCAGCCGGGGACGGGCGCTCAGGATGTCGAAGAACCCGGCGAACGCCGTTCGCATCCCCTCGTACGGGTCGAGCGTGGCGGCCCGCTCCAGCACCGGCGCCCAAGCCGACCCCAGACCGGCCCGCTGCTCGTCGATGACCGCCGCATACAGCCCTTCCTTGCTCCCGAAGTGGTGGTAGATCATGCGCTCGTTGACGCCCGCGCGCTTCACGATCGCCTGGACTCGGGTGCCGTGCAGCCCGGTACGGGCGAACTCCTCCGCCGCGGCGTTGAGCAGCGCGGCCCGGCTGTCGGTCATGCAGTAAGTATTTACCGACGCCTTGTGGGTGGCAACCCCCATCTCAGTCGAGCGCCGCCCACCCCCATCGCAGTGAACCCACCCGGGCCGCACGGCCCCCGACCCTGCCCTCGTCCACCCTGTCCGGCCAGCCGGGGCGCCCGACGGTAAAGCGATGCCGACGAGGTCATCCGCGAGCCGATCGGGCAGGCCCTGCCCCGGATCGTCGCCGCCCTGCGCGAGAGCCGCCGGCCGGCCCCGGCCGGCTGAACGGGCCCGGCCCTCCGGGGACCGGGCCGACCCCGCGCCCGGTCGCTACCAGGGAAGCGGACCGTGCGCGTCGACGTAGCCGCCGGACGGGCCGTCGGGACTCACCTGCGCCATCCGGACGATGATCTCGGCGCCCTCCGCGACGGTCTGGACGCCGGTGTGTCCGTTCAGGTCCGTCGCGGTGTATCCGGGCTCCACCGCGTTGATCCGCATGCCGGGGAAAGCCTTGGCGTACTGCACCGTGATCATGTTGACCGCGGCCTTCGACGCCGGGTAGGCGACCCCCGGGTACGGGTGAGCCGGATCGCCGGGGTCGGTGACCCGGCTCAGTGAGGCGAGGCCGCTGCTCACGTTGACCACGACCGGGGCGGCGGAGCGCCGGAGCAGCGGCAGGAACGCGTGGGTGACCCGGACCAGGCCGAAGACGTTCGTCTCGAACACCGGTCGCATCAGGTCGGCGGTCGTCTCCTCGGCGCCGGCCACCCCGTTGTCGGCCGTGCGCGCTTCCACACCGGCGTTGTTGATCAGCACGTCCAGGCCGCCGGCGGCCTCGACGGTCCGGGCCGCGGCGGCGACGGAGGCGTCGTCGTTGACGTCGAGCAGGACGAGTCGAGCGCCCAGCCGCTGGGCGGCCCGCCCGCCACGGTGGGCGTCGCGGCTGCCGATCCAGACGTCGTGGCCTGCGGCGACGAGTCGACGGGCGGTCTCGAAGCCGAGGCCCTTGTTCGCTCCGGTGATCAGTGTTGTCGTCATGCGCCAAGGTTGCGGCCCCGCCGCGCGGTCACCCAGTCGTCCGGTCTTCCTGGGACCACGGGTACCAGGCAGCCCGGCGGGCACCGGAGCAGACTCGTGGACATGACGATGGGGGAGTTCGGGCCGGCGGTGCGCCGCTGGCGGGACCGGGTCCCACCCGAGGCTGCCGGGCTGCCCTCGGGCGGGCAGCGACGCGCACCGGGCCTGCGTCGCGAGGAGCTGGCCCTGTTGGCCGGAATCTCCGTGGACTACCTCACCCGGCTCGAACAGGGCCGCGCGTCCCACCCGTCGGCGCAGGTCGTCGAGGCGCTGGCCCGCGCGCTGCGGCTGTCGCGAACCGAGCGCGCGCACCTGTTCCGGCTGGCCGGGCTGGCGCCGCCCGGCCCGGAGACCGTGCCGGTCGAGATCACCCCGAGCGTGCAGCGGCTGCTGGACCGGCTGACCGGGACACCGGTCGCGGTCTACGACGCGTCCTGGACGCTGCTGCTGGCCAATCCGCCGTACGCGGCACTGATGGGCGATCCGTCGGGATGGCGGGGCAACCAGCGCAACGGCGTCTGGCGGAACTTCCTCGGCCCGGGCGGGGGCCGGGTCCGGCACACCCCGGAGTCCCTGCGCTCCTTCGAGACGGCGCTCGTGGCCGACCTGCGGGCGGCAGCCGACCGGTACCCCGCCGATCAGCGGCTGCGGCGGCTGGTCGCCGAGCTGCGGTCGGGCAGCCACCGGTTCGCCGAGCTGTGGGACTCCGGGGCGGTCGGCCGCCACGAGGCCGCGCGCAAGACGGTCGACCATCCGCAGGTGGGCACGCTGACCCTGGACTGTGACGTGCTGACCGTGGCGGGCAGCGATCTCCGCATCATGATCTACACGGCCGAGCCGGGCACCGAGGACGCCGAGCGGCTCGCCCTGCTCACCGTCCTCGGCACCCAGGCCCTCGCCAC
>NZ_JBJZOG010000188.1:0-5846 GCF_047200535.1 Micromonospora mangrovicola
GATGTAACGACCGGCGGCCCGGGGCGATTCCCGATCCCGGCCGGTGGGGCGGGTTGCCGTGCGGTCAGCCATGTTCAACGACCCCGGCCCGGGCGTCATTCCGCCTTCCCGGGTGGCCTCGACCGCCCGCCACCCGGCCCCACCCCCACCCGACCGGGTCCCGTCCCGGACATCCCGCCCCGGGTCCGGCGATCCGGACACTCGACGCACACGCCCCACACCCCTCGGGATGGGTGATCCGGTCCGGATGACCTCCGGTACGCGATATCGGACCGCCCTCGACGAGGGCTGGATGGCGTGCGGTCAGCGGATCACCGGCTGCGCCACCTTCGCTTCGGACAGCACCGCGCAGAGCGGACCGCGAAGGCGTACACGTGACGTTGGCCTCGGCATGCCTATGAGCGCGCCGCCTCGTGCGCGGGAAGTGCGGCCGGTGCGGTCCGGGTTGCCGGGCGCATGGTCGGGATCAGTACGGCCAGCCCGGCGAAGATGACCGCGGCGACGACGGCAGTGACGTGCAGGCTGGCGGTGAATGCCTCCCGTGCGGTGTGCAGCAGTTCCGCACCTTGACCGGCGGGAAGGTGATGGCTGGCGGCGACCGCGCCGGCCAGAGAGTCGGACGTGCTGTCCATCCGGCTGCGGTAGACCACCGCGGCCAGCACGCCGAGCAGCGCGAAGCCGAGAGAGCCGCCGATGTAGTTGCCGGTCTCCGACATCGACGCCGCCGAGCCGGCACGCTCTGGCGGTACCGACCCGACTACCAGCCCGGTACCCAGCGCGAAGAGCGGGCCGGTGCCCAGCGCAAGTACGGTGATGCCGATCATCACCAGCGGCAGGGCGCGCGGCCCGGCGACGCCGACCAGCAGCAGGCCGCCCAGCGCCGACACAGCCAGGCCTCCGGTGATCACGGCCGTCCGCGTCATCCGCCTGGCCAACGCCGGAGCGGCCATGGTGCCGGCCGCTACGCCCAGGCCCATGGGGGCGAACAGCACCGCCGACGCGGCCGCCGAGTAGGCAAGCACGTTCTGCAGGTACTGGGTCACCAGCAGTCCCGTCCCGGCCATGGCGATGCCAGCAAAGACCAGTGCGACGAGCACGGCCGTAAACGGGCGACTGTGCAGCAGTCGCAGATCCAGCAGCGGCGTGGGAAGGCGCAGCTGCCGGCGCACGAATGCCACGCCGGTCGCTGCGCCGACGGCGAGGGCCACTGCTGGCACGAGCGGCGCGCTCTCGACGGCCAGCTGTTTGATGCCGTAGATCATCAGGAGTACCGCAGCGAGCGACATGCCGACGCTGGCCGGGTCCAGCCGCCCGGGATGGTCGCTGCGGAACTCCGGCAGCAGGACCGGTCCGGCGATCAGCAGCAACGCCATCGCCGGCACCGAGACCAGAAACACCGACCCCCACCAGAAGTACTGAAGCAGGAATCCGGCGAGCACGGGTCCGATCGCGCCGCCGGCGAACTGACAGGTCGCCCACATCGCGATCGCCTTCCCGCGCGGGCGATCGTCACGGAACATGTTGGTGATCAACGCCAGGGTCGACGGCGCCAGCGTCGCCCCGGCGACGCCCAGCAGCGCACGTGCGACGATCAGCATCAGCGGGTCGACTGCGAACGCGCTCACGACCGACAGCACCGCGAACGCCGCCGCGCCGATCATCAGCAGCCGGCGACGGCCGATCCGGTCGCCGAGCGTCCCCATGGTGATGACCAGGCCGGCCACCATGAATCCGTAGCTGTCACTGATCCACAGCTGCTCGACGTTGTCCGCCCCCAGGTCGGCGCTGAGCCGCGGGAGCGCCAGGAGAAGCGCCGTCGTGTCCAAGGCGACGAGGAAGGTCGGCAGCATGAGGAGAATCAGCCCCAGCCACGCCCGGTTGACTCGCATCTGAACCTCTCCGTTCTCTTGACGTTTCGCCCGTTGGTCGGAGCGGCGCAGCGGTTCTTGACATCGCACCTAGTGCGAGATTTTCCGGCGGACGATGTCAAGGCGGCAGCGGCGGCTCCGACCACCAGGCGAAGGGGCCCTGTCGGGGCTCGCGAACCACGAGGAGTACGACATGCAGTTCCTGATCAGCCTGCACATCAACCCGGCCGTGCTGGACGCGCTGACCGACGAGGAGAAGACGGCGATCGGCGAAGGCCACGGCAGATTCATCCAGGCGCTGAAGCAGTCCGGCGAGCTGATCACCACGCAAGCCCTTGTCGACCCGTCACAGGCCGCCGTGGTGAGCGTGCGCAACGGCCAGCCGGTGGTCACTGACGGCCCTTTCCTGGAGGCCAAGGAGCACCTGGGCGGCTTCTACCTGATCGACTGCGAGGACAAGGACCGGGCGATCGAGCTGGCCTCACAGCTTCCGGACGCCGCGATCGAAGGGCTGGGCGTCGAGGTGCGGCAGGTGATGTTCGCTGACGGACAATTGGAGGCATGACAGCACCGGGCATCGAGGACCTGCTGCGTGAGCTCACGCCGCAGGTCCTCGGCGCGCTGGTACGACGACACGGCCAGTTCGAGGACTGCGAGGACGCTGTGCAGGAAGCCGTCCTCGCCGCCACCGTCCAGTGGCCGGCCGAGGGAGTCCCGAACAACCCGCGCGGTTGGCTGGCGACGGTCGCCTCCCGCCGGTTCATCGACCAGATGCGCAGCGACCATGCCCGCCGCGGACGGGAGGCCACGACCGCCACGGAGGCCCCACACGCTGAGGTGCCGGACACCGACGACACACTCGTACTGCTCTTCCTGTGCTGCCATCCGACGCTGACCGCGGCCTCCCAGACCGCCCTGACGCTACGGGCGGTCGGTGGCCTCACCACCGCCGAGATCGCTTCCGCGTTCCTGGTACCGGAGGCCACGATGGCGGCCAGAATCAGCCGGGCCAAGCAACGCATCAAGGCCGCCGGCAGCACGTTCACCCTGCCGGACGGCGCGGAGCTCGAGGAGCGGCTACGGGTCGTCCTGCATGTGCTCTACCTGATCTTCAACGAGGGCTACACCGCCTCCTCGGGCAGCCAGCTGCACCGCGCCGACCTCGCGCACGAGGCGATCCGGCTGACCAGGACGGTGCACGCACAGCTGCCCGAGGACAGCGAGGTGACCGGACTGCTCGCGCTGATGCTGCTGACCCACGCCCGCCACGAGGCACGTACGACAGCGGCCGGCGACCTGGTGCCGCTGGACGAGCAGGACCGTGCGACGTGGGACCGCGCGCTGATCAACGAGGGCACCAAGCTGGTCAAGGCGGCGCTGGCCGGCCCCGCCCTGGGGCCTTACCAGCTGCAGGCTGCCATCGCCGCCACACACGCTGACGCGACCACCGGCGAGGAGACCAACTGGCCACAGGTGCATGCCCTCTACCTGATCCTGGAACGAATCGCGCCCAATCCGATGGTCACCCTCAACCGCGCGATTGCGCTCGCCGAGATCGAGGGCCCGCAGGTCGGGCTCGCCCTGCTGTCAACCCTGGACAGCGACGACCGCATGGCCGGGCATTACCGGCTGCTGTCCGTACGCGCGCATCTGCTGGAGAAGGCCGGCGACATGATGAGGGCGTACGAGCACTACCGACGTGCCGCGAAGTCCACCGCCAGCCTTGCCGAGCAACGGCACCTGGCGGCCAGGGCCAGCCGATTGACAAGCCTTGCACCACAGGTGTTGCGATCAACACACTGCTGAGTCACGCCACTGAGCTGCGAGGACTCCGCCGCGAGTCCGCCTCAGGGTTGGCGGGCCGCAGAGAAGCGCAGGGACGACATCGGGCAATCGCCCCACACCCACCACCACCCGTCGAGGCGACCCACACCACCCGACCGGAGCAGCGGTGCGCGCGCTGTCAGGGGGCTGGTGTCGGTGTGGCGTCCGCGTCCAGGGCGGCGAGGATCGCCTCGGCGGTCCGCTTACCCACCCCGGGGACCTCGGTGATCTCCTCCACCGTGGCGGTGGAGAGCCGCTTGAGCGACCCGAAGTGCCGCAGCAGCGCCTTGCGGCGTACCTCGCCGAGGCCGGGGACGTTGTCGAGCGCCGACTCGGTCATCCGCTTCGAGCGCCGCTGCCGGTGAAAGGTGATGGCGAAGCGGTGCGCCTCGTCCCGTACCCGCTGGAGCAGGTAGAGCGCCTCCGAGGTGCGCGGCAGGATGACGGGGAACTCGTCGTCGGGCAGCCAGACCTCCTCCAGCCGCTTGGCCAGGCCACAGATCGCGACGTCGTCGATGCCCAGCTCGGCGAGGGCCTGCGCGGCCGCCGCCACCTGTGGGGCGCCGCCGTCGACGACGACCAACTGCGGCGGGTACGCGAACTTGCGCGGCCGTCCGGTGGTGGGGTCGATGCCGGGCCGGTCCGGGTCGCCGGCGGTCTCCTCGCCGATCTCTCCGGTCTCGGCGCGGGCGTCGAGGTAGCGGGCGAAGCGCCGGCGCAGCACCTCGGACATCGCGGAGAGGTCGTCGGTGGCGCCCCGGATGACGAACCGTCGGTACTCGCTCTTGCGCGGCAGCCCGTCCTCGAAGACGACCATGCTGGCGACCACATCGGTGCCCTGGATCTGGGAGACGTCGAAGCACTCGATCCGCAGCGGTGACGTCCGCATGCCGAGTGCGTCGGCGATCTCGTCGAGCGCCTTGCTCCGGGTGGTCAGGTCGCCGGCGCGCTTGAGCTTGTGCCGGGCGAGCGCGTCCTTGGCGTTGCGCTCCACGGTCTCCATCAGCGACCGCTTGTCGCCGCGCTGTGGCACCCGCAGCGACACCCGGCTGCCCCGGCGGGCGGAGAGCCAGTCGGCGAGCGCGTCCACGTCGCTGGGCAGCTCGGGAACGAGCAGTTCGCGGGGTACGTCGGCCTCGCCCTGCTCGCCGCCGTAGACCTGGGTGCAGAAGTGGTGCACCAGGTCGCCGGTGGTCAGCTCCTCGGTCTTCTCCACCACCCAGCCGCGCTGGCCGCGGACCCGCCCGTCGCGGACGTGGAAGACCTGGACGGCGGCCTCGAGCGGATCGTCGGCGAAGGCCACCACGTCGGCGTCGGTGCCGTCGCCGAGCACCACCGTCTGCTTCTCCATGGCCCGCCGCAGCGCCGCGACGTCGTCGCGCAGCCGGGCCGCGCGCTCGAAATCGAGCTGCTCGCTGGCCTCCAGCATCTCCCGTTCGAGCCGGCGGACCATGGTGTCGGTGCGGCCGGCCATGAAGTCGCAGAAGCCGTTGACGATCTCCCGGTGCCGCTCGGCGCTGACGGTGCCGACGCAGGGCGCGGAGCATTTGCCGATGTAACCCAGCAGGCAGGGACGGCCCACCTGACCGGCCCGCTTGAACACCCCAGAGGAGCAGGTCCGCGCCGGGAAGACCCGGAGCAGCAGGTCCAGCGTCTCGCGGATCGCCCAGGCGTGGGAGTACGGCCCGAAGTACCGCACCCCCTTGCGCTTGGCGCCCCGCATCACCTGCAGTCGCGGGTACTCCTCGTCCAGGGTGACGGCCAGGTACGGATACGACTTGTCGTCCCGATAGCGGACGTTGAACTTCGGGTCGTACTGCTTGATCCAGGTGTATTCCTGCTGGAGCGCCTCGACCTCGGTGCCGACGGTGATCCAGTCGACCGACTCGGCGGTGAAGACCATCTGCCGGGTGCGCTGGTGCAGGTTGACCGGGTCGGCGAAGTAGGAGTTGAGCCGGCTGCGCAGATTCCGCGCCTTGCCGACGTAGATCACCCGACCGGTGCCGTCTCGGAAGCGGTAGACCCCTGGTGACTCCGGGATGGTGCCGGGCGCGGGACGGTAGGTCGAGGGGTCAGCCACGCCCGCAAGCCTAGTCCGCGCCCCCGACACCCGGCCGCCGCCGCGCGCGTCCCCAGGCCGGGCAAGGGCGGGGG
>NZ_JBJZOG010000189.1:0-5779 GCF_047200535.1 Micromonospora mangrovicola
CGTAGGTCAGCCGCGGGCGGCCCGCGGCTGGCTCGACAGGCCCCACAGTTCCCGGATCCGCCCGCCGGTCACGGTGAACATCTCCAGCATCGTGGCCGTGGAGCCGTCGGCGAAGCCGACGACCTCGGTGCGGGTGGCGACCCGCCGCCCGTCGGTCACCAGGTCCACCAGCCGTACCTCGATCCGGGGATGGTGGGCCCACATCCGTTGCCATGCGTCCCGCACGCACTGCGGCCCGGTGGCCTGCAACGGGTGGCTGCGGAAGTCGTCGGCGAAGATGTCGCCGGTCGCCGCCGCGTCCCGTCCGTTGAAGGCGTGGTACATCCGTTCGGCCATGAGCCGTCCCTCGTCCATGCCGGGAAGCATGCCAGCGCACCCCGACACCCGCCGGTGGCGACGCCGGGGATCAGTTTGCCCGGGGCGGGGTGAGTGCGGCGCCCAGCAGGGCGAACGCGTCCGGGATGACGGTGTTCCAGTAGCCGAAGTTGTGCCGGCCGTCGGTCCACTCGGCGCGGGCCGGTGGTTCGGGCAGCGCCCGGGCCAGGGCGCGGACGTCCTTGAGGAAGTTGTCCTGCCGGCCGCACCAGAGCCCGACCGGAGTGTCCCGCAGCTTCCGCACGTCGGCGAAGACCTCGTCGCCGGGGCGCACGGCGGGGGAGAGGGCGGCCGCCGTGCGCAGCCACCCCGGGTACGCCTCGGCGAGCAGCAGCGCCCCGGCGCCACCGGTGGACCAGCCGCAGACGGCGAGCCGGCTGCTGTCGAAATCGCGCCGGGCGCACCAGGCGGGCATCTCCTCGCGCACCATCCGCCGCGGGTCGTCGTCCCCGGCGGGGCGCCAGAGCCGGTTGCCGGTGGCGGCGGCGAGCACGAAGGGCGGGGTGCCGCGGCGGACCGCGTCGGTGAGGAAACGGGCCAGCCCGAGCCGACCGAAGTCCCGGGGGGTGGCCGACGCGCCGTGCAGCACCAGGCAGACGGGCAGGCCGCGGCCGCCGCCGTACCCCGCGGGGACGGCGGTCCAGAAGTCCACCTCGCGGCCCCGGGCGCCGGATGCGATGCGGATCAGCCGCTCGTCACCTGCCGGGACGTCCGGGCCGGCGGTCGGCGTCGACGCGGGGCGGGACAGGTCCCGGGCGGCCAGCCCGCCGACCACGGCGACGGCGGCCACGCTGGCACCGGCGGTCAGCAGCGTCCGCCGGGTCAGGGTGTGAGCCCTGCCGCGGAGTGTTCCACCTGCGGCGACACGACGCTCCCCGGGCATCGGCCCGGGGTCAGCCGTCGCGCTTGGTGGTCCAGCGGAAGGTGGTCAGGCAGAGCACCAGACCGATCAGGCACCAGGCGCCGAGCACCAGGGCGACCCGCCCCAGCTCGAACGAGCCGCCCGGCTCCTGCCCGCCGAAGCTGTCGGGCAGGAAGACCGAGCGCAGCCCCTGGCACATCCACTTGAGCGGGAAGAGCGCGGCGACCTGCTGCATCCAGGCCGGCAGGCTGGTGAAGACGAAGAACACCCCGGAGATGAACTGGAGGACCAGGGCGACCGGGGTGACCACGGCCGAGCCGCTGCGGGCGGTGCGGGCCAGCGAGGAGATGGCGATGCCGCACAGGGTGCAGGCGGTGACGCCGAGAACCGCCACCCAGCCGAAGGTGGCCCACTTGGCGGCGGTGTCGGGCAGCTTCAGGTCGAACAGCGCCACCGACACCGCGAGCAGCAACGCGGTCTCGGCGAGGCCGATCGCCACCACCATGATCACCTTTCCGGCGAACCAGACCCACTTCGGCATCGGGGTGCCCCGGTAGCGCTTGAGCACGCCCCGGTCCCGCTCGACCGGGATCCAGATGCCGAGGTTCTGGAAGCTCACCGTCATCAGGCCGGTCGCGATCATGCCGGTGATGAAGTACTGGGTGTAGCTGACCCCCGGCGCGATCTCGTCGTTGAAGATCGCCGCGAAGATCAGGATCATGATGATCGGGAAGCCCATCGTGAAGACGACGGATTCCCGGCTGCGCAGGAACTGGGTGATCTCCAGCCGCCCCTGGCGCAGCGCCAGGGCGCCGGCGCCGAGACGCCGGGCCGGCGCGGCGGCGACCGGGGTGGCCGGCTTCGTGGTGGTGGTCATGAGTGTCCGATCATCCGCAGGTAGACGTCTTCCAGGGTCGGCCGGGTCACGGTGAGGCCGGGAACCTCGCCGCCGAAGCGCGCGGCCAGCTCCGCCACCAGCGCCGTCGGCGTCGCGGTCTCCGCCCTCTCCGGCGTTCCGTCCGGAGTACGCCAGGAGACCGTCGCCAGGCCCTCCTGCCGGTTGCCGAGCCGGTTCGGCGGGGCCACCTCGACCACCCGGCCGGCGGCGATCACGCCCACCCGGTCGGCTAGCGCCTCGGCCTCGTCCAGGTAGTGCGTGGTCAGCACGATGGTGGTGCCGGCGGCGGCCAGGTCCCGGATCAGCTCCCAGAACTCCCGCCGGGCCTCCGGGTCGAAGCCGGTGGTCGGCTCGTCCAGGAAGAGCAGCTCGGGGCGGCCGATGATGCCGAGCGCCACGTCGAGGCGGCGCTTCTGCCCGCCGGAGAGGGTGTGCGTCCGGGCCTTCGCCTTGGCGCCCAGCCCGACCCGCTCGATCACCTTCTCCGGGTCGTCCGCGTCCGGGTAGAAGCCGGAGAAGTGCCGGACCACCTCGCCGACGGTCAGCTCGTCGAACTCTCCGGTGCCCTGGAGCACGATGCCGACCCGGGAACGCCAGTGCGGGTCGGGGGCGGCCGGGTCGGCGCCGAGCACGCGTACCTCGCCGGCGTCTCGCCGCCGGTAGCCCTCCAGGATCTCCACGGTGGTGGTCTTGCCGGCGCCGTTCGGGCCGAGCAGGGCGAACACCTCGCCCCGGTGGACGTCCAGGTCCACGCCCGCCACCGCGACGTTGTCGCCGTACGCCTTGCGCAGTCCCCGTACGGAGATCGCGAGCTCGTCATCCATGACGTCCAGTGTGCGTCCGCCCCGCACCCGGCGGGGGCCCGGGGTGTGGTGGTGTCGGCCATGTCGCGCCGCTCGTGCCCGGCGATCCCCTCCATGGACCTGTGTGGTTTTCCACAGCCCGTTTTACTGAACGGTAACTTAAACTCCGGCCATGGATGAGAAGGCTCCATCGGGGCGGCTGCCGGAGCGCGACCGGCCCTGGGTGATGCGCACCTACGCCGGGCACTCCTCCGCCGCGGCCACCAACGCGCTCTTCCGCCGCAACCTGGCGAAGGGGCAGACCGGGCTCTCCGTCGCCTTCGACCTGCCCACCCAGACGGGGTACGACCCGGACCACGAGCTGGCCGCCGGTGAGGTGGGCCGGGTGGGTGTCCCGGTGGCGCACCTCGGCGACATGCGGGCCCTCTTCGACGGCATCCCGCTGGCCGGGATGAACACCTCGATGACGATCAACGCGCCGGCCATGTGGCTGCTCGGCCTCTACGGCACGGTCGCCACCGAGCAGGGCGCCGAGCTGGCTGGCTGCGCTGGCACCACGCAGAACGACATCATCAAGGAGTACCTGTCCCGGGGGACGTACATCTTCCCGCCGGCGGCGTCGCTGCGGCTGACCGCGGACGTCATCGCGTACACGCTGCGCGAGATGCCGAAGTGGAACCCGGTGAACATCTGCTCGTACCACCTCCAGGAGGCGGGCGCGACGCCGGTGCAGGAGGTCGGCTTCGCCCTCGCCACCGCGGTCGCCGTGCTCGACACGGTCCGCGACTCCGGCCAGGTGCCCGCCGAGCGGATGGGTGACGTGGTCCAGCGGATCTCGTTCTTCGTCAACGCCGGGGTGCGCTTCGTCGAGGAGATCGCCAAGATGCGCGCGTTCGGCGCGCTCTGGGACGAGATCACCCGGGACCGGTACGGCGTCGAGAATCCGAAGCAGCGCCGCTTCCGCTACGGCGTCCAGGTCAACTCGCTGGGCCTGACCGAGGCCCAGCCGGAGAACAACATCCAGCGCATCGTGCTGGAGATGCTCGGTGTCACACTCTCCCGGGACGCCCGGGCGCGCGCGGTGCAGCTGCCCGCCTGGAACGAGGCGCTGGGCCTGCCCCGCCCGTGGGACCAGCAGTGGTCGCTGCGGATGCAGCAGGTGCTGGCGTACGAGTCGGACCTGCTGGAGTACCCGGACCTGTTCGACGGCTCGCACGTGATGACCGCGCTGGTCGACGACATCGTCGCCGGGGCCCGGGTCGAGCTGGAGAAGGTGCTGGAGATGGGCGGGGTGGTGGCCGCCGTGGAGACCGGCTACCTGAAGAGCGCCCTGGTCGCCTCGCTCGCCGACCGTCGCCGGCGGATGGAGGCCGGCACCGACGTGGTGGTCGGGGTCAACAAGTTCACCGAGACCGAGCCGTCGCCGCTGACCGCGGCCGGCGCTGAGGCGGTCGAGCAGGTCGACCCGGCGGTCGAGGCGTCCGCCACGGACGCCGTACGCGAGTGGCGGGCCGGCCGGGACGCGGCGGCCGTGGACGCGGCACTGGCCCTGCTCCGGGCGGACGCCGCGACCACGACGAACCTGATGCCCGCGACGCTGCAGTGCGTGCGGGCCGGGGTGACCACCGGCGAGTGGGCGGGCGCGCTGCGCCAGGTCTTCGGCGAGTACCGGGCCCCGACGGGCCTGGCGGGCGCGGCCGGAGCCGGCGGCGACGCGGGCCTCGCGGCGGTCCGGGAGCGGGTCGTCGCCACCGCCCGGGAGTTGGGCAGCGGTCGGCTGCGGTTGCTGGTCGGCAAGCCCGGACTGGACGGGCACTCCAACGGCGCCGAGCAGATCGCGGTACGCGCCCGCGACGCCGGCTTCGAGGTGGTCTACCAGGGCATCCGGCTCACTGCCGGGCAGATCGTGGCCGCCGCCGTCGAGGAGGACGTGGACCTGGTCGGTCTCTCGGTGCTCTCCGGCTCGCACCTGGCCGCCGTGCCGGCCGTGCTGGACGGGCTGCGGGCCGCCGGGCGGGCCGACCTGCCCGTGGTGGTCGGCGGGATCATCCCGGCCGCCGACGCGCAGGCGCTGCGGGCCGCCGGGGTGGCCCGGGTCTTCACCCCGAAGGACTTCGCGCTGACCGGCATCATCGACGACCTGGTCACCGTGATCCGCGAGGCCAACGGCCTGTCCTGAGGCATCGGGCTCGCCGCCGCGCAGCCCCGCCTGCGGCGCAGGCCCGATGCCTCGGTGGGTTCGATGCGTCAGCGGCTCACGTAGGTCTGGCAGTCGGCCAGGTCCATCCGCGGGCCGACGGTGATCGCCGGGGCGTGGCACTCCAGGTCGGAGTTGTGCTGGCAGTCCGACCGGGTGCAGGCGCCGACCTGGGCGTTGATCCGGTCGATGCCGCCGCGTACCGGCGCCTCGATGAACGTGTGGCAGTGCGCGTGGTCGCTGCTGCCGATCGTGATCGCGAAGGCGTGGCAGTCGTTCGTGTGGTTGTAGGCGCAGGACCTGACTGTGCACTCCTGCACCCGGGGCATCTCCATCGCTGCGGTCATGGCGGCGACCCTCCTTAGGCGTCTTGAGGGATTTTAGGCGTTTGACCCATTCGTCACCCCGATTTTGGGTCCGTCCGTGAGTTGATCCGGCCGGCTGGGGCCGGGCGGGCCCGGGTGATCGGCCCCGGGTTGCCGCAGGGTGGGGTGTCGCGGGCGGGCCTGAGCGGGTGATTGGCTCGGTTGCGCCACGTCGCGGTTGCGGTGGGTGGGCGTGGGCGGGCGATCGCTCGGGTTGCGCCATGTCGCGGTTGCCGTGGGTGGGCGTGGGTGGGTGGTCGGTTCGGGTTGCGGCGGGTC
>NZ_JBJZOG010000190.1:0-5367 GCF_047200535.1 Micromonospora mangrovicola
GGATGGTGTGTGGTTGTTCTTTGAGAACTCAACAGGGTGCTTGATAAGCCAGTGCCAATTTGATTGATACCCCGGACTGGGCAGGTTTTGGTCTGTCTGGTTGGGATTCCTTTGGCAACATTTGTTGTCAGGACATTTTTTCAACAGGTTTTTGTTGGAGAGTTTGATCCTGGCTCAGGACGAACGCTGGCGGCGTGCTTAACACATGCAAGTCGAGCGGAAAGGCCCTTCGGGGTACTCGAGCGGCGAACGGGTGAGTAACACGTGAGCAACCTGCCCTAGGCTTTGGGATAACCCCGGGAAACCGGGGCTAATACCGGATAGGACCTGACACCGCATGGTGTTTGGTGGAAAGTTTTTCGGCCTGGGATGGGCTCGCGGCCTATCAGCTTGTTGGTGGGGTGATGGCCTACCAAGGCGACGACGGGTAGCCGGCCTGAGAGGGCGACCGGCCACACTGGGACTGAGACACGGCCCAGACTCCTACGGGAGGCAGCAGTGGGGAATATTGCACAATGGGCGGAAGCCTGATGCAGCGACGCCGCGTGAGGGATGACGGCCTTCGGGTTGTAAACCTCTTTCAGCAGGGACGAAGCGAAAGTGACGGTACCTGCAGAAGAAGCGCCGGCCAACTACGTGCCAGCAGCCGCGGTAAGACGTAGGGCGCGAGCGTTGTCCGGATTTATTGGGCGTAAAGAGCTCGTAGGCGGCTTGTCGCGTCGACTGTGAAAACCCGCAGCTCAACTGCGGGCCTGCAGTCGATACGGGCAGGCTAGAGTTCGGTAGGGGAGACTGGAATTCCTGGTGTAGCGGTGAAATGCGCAGATATCAGGAGGAACACCGGTGGCGAAGGCGGGTCTCTGGGCCGATACTGACGCTGAGGAGCGAAAGCGTGGGGAGCGAACAGGATTAGATACCCTGGTAGTCCACGCTGTAAACGTTGGGCGCTAGGTGTGGGGGGCCTCTCCGGTTCCCTGTGCCGCAGCTAACGCATTAAGCGCCCCGCCTGGGGAGTACGGCCGCAAGGCTAAAACTCAAAGGAATTGACGGGGGCCCGCACAAGCGGCGGAGCATGCGGATTAATTCGATGCAACGCGAAGAACCTTACCTGGGTTTGACATGGCCGCAAAACCGGCAGAGATGT
Organism: Micromonospora mangrovicola; assembly: GCF_047200535.1. Lineage (NCBI taxonomy): Bacteria > Bacillati > Actinomycetota > Actinomycetes > Micromonosporales > Micromonosporaceae > Micromonospora > Micromonospora mangrovicola. Next base: position 1,145 of record NZ_JBJZOG010000190.1, read on the forward strand.
CGGGTCCTTCGGGGGCGGTCACAGGTGGTGCATGGCTGTCGTCAGCTCGTGTCGTGAGATGTTGGGTTAAGTCCCGCAACGAGCGCAACCCTCGTTCGATGTTGCCAGCGCGTTATGGCGGGGACTCATCGAAGACTGCCGGGGTCAACTCGGAGGAAGGTGGGGATGACGTCAAGTCATCATGCCCCTTATGTCCAGGGCTTCACGCATGCTACAATGGCCGGTACAATGGGCTGCGATACCGTGAGGTGGAGCGAATCCCAAAAAGCCGGTCTCAGTTCGGATCGGGGTCTGCAACTCGACCCCGTGAAGTCGGAGTCGCTAGTAATCGCAGATCAGCAACGCTGCGGTGAATACGTTCCCGGGCCTTGTACACACCGCCCGTCACGTCACGAAAGTCGGCAACACCCGAAGCCGGTGGCCCAACCCTTGTGGAGGGAGCCGTCGAAGGTGGGGCTGGCGATTGGGACGAAGTCGTAACAAGGTAGCCGTACCGGAAGGTGCGGCTGGATCACCTCCTTTCTAAGGAGCACCATCCGTCGAAAGGCGGTATGGAGCCCGCGGCCCGCGGATGTCGGGTCGGGGTGCTCAGAGGCGGAGACACTGGTGAGTTTTCCCTGGCAACGGCCGGGTTTCCTAGTACGACCACCGTGGTGGTAGGGAACGGATGATCCGGTGCGGCTGGGTGGAGGCGTAGAGCACCCTGTTGGGTCCTGAAGGAACAACCGTTGGTTGTTTTCTTCGGAACCTTGGCTCCACCTTGCGGGGTGGGGGAGGTTGCCAGGCATGGCCTGGTTCCACATACCGCCGGCGGTTGTCGGGTTTGGTGTGGGGCTTGTGGGTTGTGGGTTGGTCGTTTGTTGAGAATTGCACAGTGGACGCGAGCATCTTTGTGGTCAAGTTGTCAAGGGCGAACGGTGGATGCCTTGGCACCAGGAGCCGATGAAGGACGTGGGAGGCCGCGATAGGCCTGGGGGAGCTGTCAACCAAGCTGTGATCCCAGGGTGTCCGAATGGGGAAACCCGGCATCAGTCATGTGATGTCACCCGCACCTGAACACATAGGGTGTGTGGGGGGAACGCGGGGAAGTGAAACATCTCAGTACCCGTAGGAAGAGAAAACAAATAGTGATTCCGTGAGTAGTGGCGAGCGAAAGCGGATTGAGGCTAAACCGGCTGCGTGTGATACCTGTCAGGGGTTGCGTGGTCGGGGTTGTGGGACCCTGCGAGACGAGCTGACACTCGTTTGAGGAGTTACAAAGCCAGCTGCTAGCCGAATGGTGTGGAAAAGCCAACCGTAGGCGGTGATAGTCCGGTAGGTGAAAGTGGCTGGTCTCCTGTGGGTGTTCCCGAGTAGCGGCGGACCCCTGAAATCTGCCGTGAATCTGCCAGGACCACCTGGTAAGCCTAAATACTTCCTGGTGACCGATAGCGGACGAGTACCGTGAGGGAATGGTGAAAAGTACCCCGGGAGGGGAGTGAAATAGTACCTGAAACCGTTCGCCTACAATCCGTCGGAGCCTTGCGGGGTGACGGCGTGCCTTTTGAAGAATGAGCCTGCGAGTTAGTGGCATGTGGCGAGGTTAACCCGTGTGGGGGAGCCGTAGCGAAAGCGAGTCTGAATAGGGCGTTTGAGTCGCATGCTCTAGACCCGAAGCGGAGTGATCTAGCCATGGGCAGGCTGAAGCGCGGGTAAGACCGCGTGGAGGGCCGAACCCACCAACGTTGAAAAGTTGGGGGATGACCTGTGGTTAGGGGTGAAAGGCCAATCAAACTCCGTGATAGCTGGTTCTCCCCGAAATGCATTTAGGTGCAGCGTCGCGTGTTTCTTGCCGGAGGTAGAGCACTGGATGGTCTAGGGGGCCCACAAGCTTACCGAAATCAGCCAAACTCCGAATGCCGGTAAGTGAGAGCGCGGCAGTGAGACTGCGGGGGATAAGCTTCGTAGTCGAGAGGGAAACAGCCCAGATCACCAGCTAAGGCCCCTAAGCGTGTGCTAAGTGGAAAAGGATGTGGGGTCGCATAGACAACCAGGAGGTTGGCTTAGAAGCAGCCACCCTTTAAAGAGTGCGTAATAGCTCACTGGTCAAGTGGTTCCGCGCCGACAATGTAGCGGGGCTCAAGCACACCGCCGAAGCTGTGGCACTCACACTTCAACCTCGCCAGGTCTTGATATCTGGTGCAGGTGTGTGGGTGGGTAGGGGAGCGTCGTGCCGGGGGTGAAGCAACGGGGTGACCTAGTTGTGGACGCGGCACGAGTGAGAATGCAGGCATGAGTAGCGAAAGAAGGGTGAGAAACCCTTCCGCCGGATGACCAAGGGTTCCAGGGCCAGGCTAATCCGCCCTGGGTGAGTCGGGACCTAAGGCGAGGCCGAGAGGCGTAGTCGATGGACAACGGGTTGATATTCCCGTACCCGCGAAAGAGCGACCCTGACGAACCTCGTTGTGCTAACCACCCGAGCTGCCGGCGACCTTCGGGTCAATGGTGGGGAGCGTGGGAACCTGGCGGGTAGTAGTCAAGCGATGGGGTGACGCAGGAAGGTAGCTGAGCCCGGCCGGTGGTTGTGCCGGGGTAAGCGTGTAGGCCGTGCCGTAGGCAAATCCGCGGCGCATGTAGGCTGAGACGTGATGCCGAGCCGATTCAGGTGAAGTCAGTGATCCTATGCTGCCGAGAAAAGCCTCTAGCGAGTTCTTAGCGGCCCGTACCCCAAACCGACACAGGTGGTCAGGTAGAGAATACCGAGGCGATCGGGCGAACTGTGGTTAAGGAACTCGGCAAATTGCCCCCGTAACTTAGGGAGAAGGGGGGCCGGAGACGTGAAGCCCCGCGCGGGTGGAGCGTTGTATGGCCGCAGAGAGCAGGGGGAAGCGACTGTTTACTAAAAACACAGGTCCATGCGAAGAAGTAATTCGATGTATATGGACTGACGCCTGCCCGGTGCTGGAACGTTAAGGGGACCTGTTAGCTCTTCGGGGCGAAGCGGAGAACTTAAGCGCCAGTAAACGGCGGTGGTAACTATAACCATCCTAAGGTAGCGAAATTCCTTGTCGGGTAAGTTCCGACCTGCACGAATGGCGTAACGACTTCCCCACTGTCTCAACCACAGGCCCGGCGAAATTGCATTACGAGTAAAGATGCTCGTTACGCGCGGCAGGACGGAAAGACCCCGGGACCTTTACTATAGCTTGACATTGGTATCTGAGTTAGCTTGTGTAGGATAGGTGGGAGCCGGTGAAGCTCATACGCCAGTATGGGTGGAGGCAATCTTGAAATACCACTCTGGTTGATTCGGGTATCTAACTTCGGACCGTTATCCGGTTCAGGGACAGTGTCTGGTGGGTAGTTTAACTGGGGCGGTTGCCTCCTAAAGGGTAACGGAGGCGCCCAAAGGTTCCCTCAGCCTGGTTGGCAATCAGGTGTTGAGTGCAAGTGCACAAGGGAGCTTGACTGTGAGACTGACAGGTCGAGCAGGGACGAAAGTCGGGACTAGTGATCCGGCACTGGCATGTGGAAGCGGTGTCGCTCAACGGATAAAAGGTACCCCGGGGATAACAGGCTGATCTTCCCCAAGAGTCCATATCGACGGGATGGTTTGGCACCTCGATGTCGGCTCGTCGCATCCTGGGGCTGTAGCAGGTCCCAAGGGTTGGGCTGTTCGCCCATTAAAGCGGTACGCGAGCTGGGTTTAGAACGTCGTGAGACAGTTCGGTCCCTATCCGCCGTGCGCGTAGGATACTTGAGAAGGGCTGTCCCTAGTACGAGAGGACCGGGACGGACGAACCTCTGGTGTGCCAGTTGTCCCGCCAGGGGCACGGCTGGTTAGCTACGTTCGGAAGGGATAACCGCTGAAAGCATCTAAGCGGGAAGCTCGCTTCAAGATGAGGTATCCCACCACCCTTCGGGGTGGGTAAGGCCCCCAGCTAGACGACTGGGTTGATAGGCCGGAAATGTAAGCCCGGTAACGGGTTCAGTTGACCGGTACTAATAGGCCGAGGACTTGACTACCAAGCTGCTACGCGTCCACTGTGCAACTCCCGACAAACGAACAACACACACGCGGGATGTGTGTGGTTGTTTGACATGTCGATAGAGTTACGGCGGTCATGGCGGAGGGGAAACGCCCGGTAACATTCCGAACCCGGAAGCTAAGCCCTCCAGCGCCGATGGTACTGCACTCGGGAGGGTGTGGGAGAGTAGGACACCGCCGGACAAACATTCCAGTC